>JADFZS010000001.1 GCA_015232405.1 Magnetococcales bacterium
GGTCAGAATCATTATCTGGAGATATCATTCTTACTGATATTCCTGAAGGGGCAAGCTTGAATGTAGGTGAGGCTGGTCCAGGAAATACCTGGGTTATTAGTCAAGAAGATCTGACAGTAACTGCAACAAGTGATGATGGAACACCAACAGCATGGGAAGTTACTGACTTGCAGGTTACACCTCCTGAAAATTCTGATGATGATTTTTCAATTGGTGTACAGATAACAACCCAGGATGGTGATGATACACTATTATCTGAAGCCACAATGGATGTTGCGGTCAACCCAGAAGCCGACGGTTTGACCTTCACAACCAGCTCCTCTCCTTCTGAGACCCCTGATGATGGAGGGTCCAAAGGTGGATCATCCGGTGGCGGATCTAAAGGCGGATCATCCGGTGGTGGTTCCAAAGGTGGATCATCCGGTGGTGGATCTAAAGGTGGATCCAAGGGTGGATATAAAGGAGGATCCAAAGGTGGATCATCCGGTGGTGGATCTAAAGGTGGATCCAAAGGCGGATCATCTGGTGGTGGATCTAAAGGTGGATCTAAAGGCGGTTCCAAGGGTGGATCTAAAGGAGGATCCAAAGGTGGCTCATCCGGTGGTGGATCCAAAGGTGGATCATCCGGTGGTTCCCAAGGTGGTGGATCATCTGGTGGTGGTTCCCAAGGTGGTGGCTCATCCGGTGGTGGTCAGGAGCCAGAAGAGCAGGGTGATATTGATCTAGAGATAGGGTTTGCCCTTGAGGATACCGATGGTTCTGAAACCATTGCCGGGGATATTATCCTTACTGATGTCCCAGAAGGAGCTACATTGAGTGTCGGTGAGGCAGGGGAGAACAACACCTGGGTCATCTCACAGGAAGATCTCTCTGTGACTGCCACTAATGATGCAGGGGATGCCATAGCTTGGGAGATTCCTGACCTTGTTATTACACCAGCAGATGGCACTACAGAAGACTTTAATTTGGGTATACAGATAACAACCCAGGATGGTGATGATACCAATCTGGTTAGTGGTAACATTTTAATTGATGTTGCAGATGTAGTTTCTGATTCTGATGAAGTTGAAACACAACAGCCAGTAGTAGATCCAGAACCTGAACCAGAACCTGTTGTTGAACCTGAGCCAGATCCAGAGAGTGAAGATGTAGATTATGAAAATGTTATAGATGGAACCGATAAGAGTGATCATATAGATGGAACTGATGCCAACGATGATATTGATGGCGGTCTTAAAAATGATCATATAGATGGTGGTGCCGGTGATGACCGCTTGCTAGGTGGTGAGGGTAATGATCACCTAGATGGTGGTACAGGTGATGATATCCTGGTTGGTGGAGATGGTAACGACCAGATTACTGGTGGTGCTGGTGATGATACCTTCATCACAGGTGATGGTAACGACCATATGGATGGTGGTGAGGGTAATGATCTCTTTATCTTTGCTGCCGACTCAGATGGTATGAATGATGTTGATGGTGGTGCAGGTCAAGGTTGGGTTGATACGATCCAGGTTGAAGGTGTCGAAGGTGTTCCAGGTGGAGATTGGACAATTGAGACCGATGCTGAATACACCATTGATTCAGAAAACAACTCCATAGACTTTACCGACGGGGATGCTTCAGGAACCATAACACTGGAAGACGGTTCTACCCTTGAGTTTGATAACATTGAGAGTATCGACTGGTAGTCGGTTGGAAGGGATTATAATAACAATTAAAAAGTAGTTTCTGCCGGTAATCAACAAAGGGTCATAATAAGTTGATAGTACGGTTTTTAATCGGAGCCAGAGATAATCTGGCTCCGATTTTTTTTAGAATTCACACTATTGGCGAAAATTATCAATTCTGCTACTCTTATCAAATAGCAAATTTTTTAAATTTTAAGAATTCAAATGGGCGTGGTTTATGGAGCAAAAAGAGATACCTCAAGAAGATATCGGCTCAAAGCTGTGTCTTGGCTGTCTTTTGTGTTGTAAGGGCAATATATGTCGTGTAGTTGTTACAACCAAGGAACTGCACTATTTCACAGATATGGATCTGGGGTTACGGTCCCAAGCTGACGATAAATATTATTTCACAAAATCCTGCCCACAGTTGCAACACGATGGTTGTGCTATCTATACAAAGCATCTACCCAATGATTGCAGTAGCTACCAATGTCGAACTTTAAGACCTTTAATAAAGAATAGAATTGATTTGACCACTGCACAGCAAAGGGTTGTGTTGGTTAAAAAGCAGATAGGTGAAGTTTTCGCAGCCCTTGGGATTGAAGATCAACAACAGGCAAATTTACGTGATTTGATTACTGTTTGGATCAAGGAAAAACAGTATGAAAAGCAGCCGGAGATACTGCCAAAAATCCGGGATTTATTGATATATCTAGATAAAAATTTTCATAGCCAGGAGAAGTTGCTTGCCAAACTTCCGGCAAAACAGAAGGCTGCCGGAATAAAAATTGTTTTGGGTAAGGAGAGGGAGTCAAAGCCACAACAAAAAGCTGTTGAGTCTATCGCAAAACGTGATGTTGAGGAGATTATTTTAAAAGGCCAAGATTTAAAAACCCCAGCATATATAGTGGATGAAATAACTTTACAGGATTTGGTCTCTACCGCACGTTTGTTAACGAAGCAGACAAATAGCCGTCTTTTGTATTCCATGAAGGCCAACTCCACTGTTCCGGTTTTACAAACCGTTATACCACTTGTTGATGGTATATCTTGCAGCTCTTTATTGGAGGTGCTGCTCGCTCGTCAAGTAGGGGGACGTGAGGCCAAGCTTCATTTTACAGCTCCTGGAATTGGGGAAAAAGAGGCCGCTGCAATAGCGGACGAGTGTAGCTCCATTAGTTTTAACTCCGTATCCCAGTGGAGCCGTTATCAGTGGTTGTTGGAGGGTGAAATAGCAGGTGGTTTACGGGTGAATCCCCACAAGAGTTTGGCGAGCAGGCCCCACTATGATCCTTGTCGGGTTTTTTCCAAGTTGGGGATATCTGTCAATCAGTTGCAGGATCTCTGGCAGGATAGTCCAGATAAATTTAAAAATATCAAAGGGTTGCATGTTCATAATGCAGTTGGTGATGTTGATTTTAAAAATCTGCATGCTACATCACAAATAATAGAAGAGAAGCTGCCGGATCTATTGCAACATTTGCAGTGGATTAATCTTGGTGGTGGCTATCGTTTGGGGTCGTGTAAAAACCGTTCATTATTTATTGATACCTGTAAACATTTGCAAAGTCGGTTTGGATTGCAGGTACGTATAGAGCCAGGAACAGCGATGGTGCAAAAAGCCTGCTGGCTGTTAACCACGGTTGTGGATATGTTTACAAGTGATGGTAAGACGATTGCGGTTTTGGATAGTTCAATAAATCATCAGCTAGAGTCGTTTATCTATAATTTTAAACCCAATGTTTGTGGTACGGCTAAAGATGGTAGGTATCAATATCAACTAGCAGGTGCGACATGTTTAGCAGGTGATCTTTTGGGTGAAGAGAGGTTTGTCAAGCCGTTGCGTATCGGGTCCAAAGTACTTTTTAAAAGTGTAGGGGCTTATACCCACGCATTTTCCATTCAATATAATGGCTTGAACATACCATCTATTTATAGTTTGCAAGCTGATGGTCGGATTGTACTAAAAAGAGAGTTTACCATGGCTGATTTTACCCGACGTTGCGGTGGTTGATTCTGTTTTTTGAAAACCGGTTTTAAGGGGTTTTTTTAAATTTTGTTATGGCGATAATAATAAACAGCAAAAAAGAGAGACCCACTGCTGCAGTGATTACCGATTATTCTCTCATAAAGAAAAACTCATCTAACTCTGTAACTTTGAGTGAGACCCCCGGACGAGAAGAGTGTCTGCATCTATTGAGTATGGCGGAGCAGATTATCCAGGGGATACCTGAGCAGGCCCCATGTTTTTATGATTGGCAACAAAAAACAAAAAAACTGTTGCAAGATGATGGTCTTGAGACATTGGCAGGGGAGGCGCAGCTGGAACTATTAGCTATGGAGTTGCGGGGGCTTTGGTTGATGACGGCCCATGGTTATAGTGATCCTCATCTAAAATCTCCACCCCAGGATGTGGAGAAAAAACTGCCCATGGGTTCGTCGGCCCATTATCATTATGAGCGGTTGGTTTATCCCCGTAATTTAGAAAAAAGAGCACCTGAATATCGCCCAATACCATTGGGTTGGATTGGGGAACATATATTTTTTAGAAGTGGTTTATCGGCAATAGCGGCTCTGTTTCAGGGTTTTGGGCAGGTATTGAGCAAAGATAACAGGACCACTGTAAAAATTGATATGTTTGGGGGTTATTATGAGACCCAGAGGTTGTTGCGAGCTTTTTCGTCGCCCCTGTTTAAATATCGTCGTGTTGTAAAGCAATTGGAGCTTTTTGAACGGGTGGAAAATGAGAAATCCAATGTGCTTTTTTTAGAGCCTGTCTCTTATGATTGGGACTTGGATGTATTGGATTTTGAGCAGCTTTTGCACTCTTTAGCCAAACGACAAAAGCCCCCCAGGGTGGTTATTTTAGATACCACTATTGTAGGTCATGGTTTTCCTTTGGATCTGTTTTTACATATGCTACCAGGAGATCCACCCCCTTTGGTTGTGGTGTTGAGTTCTGGGTTGAAATTGGACCAGGAGGGTCTGGAACTTGCCAATGTGGGTATGTTGACTCTCTTCAATAGAGATGGCAATGAAGAACAGGAGGAATTGGCGGATAGATTGACAGGTAAATTAAGGAGAAACCGTAATCTATTTGGTTATGGTCTTTTGATGGATGAGATGGCGATTTTGGATGTACCCTGGTTTTTGCATCTTGCCAACTATAAAAAGCACTGTAGTCATGTGTTTGATAATAACCGTAGGCTGGCTGCTGCTTTATCTCCTGTTATAGCGAATGGTGAAGGGATTTTTTCTCATGTTTCCCACCCTTGTTTGTCTGCTGCCGCTGGTTGGTCATGGGCAAACGCGCCATTTGTGGTTTTTCATTTTAAGCCAGAATTTGATAGTGAAGAGAACCACACAGCTTTAGTTGCCACAATTTTACGTATGGCTAAAGAGCGTAATCTTGGGTTTATAGGAGGCATGAGTTTTGGTTTTCGCAGCTCTCGCTTTGAGATTATAAAACCCAACGCTATACTTCATCCAAACGGCAACCAGAAGGGGCTGTTGAAGGTGGCAATGGGAAGGCGGAGTGGGGTGCAGGTTGCAGGAGTTATAAAACTATTATCTGAAGTGGCGGTAATGACCAGATTTTCTGAGATAAAGAGAGAGAAATTAGGCGGGGGAGATAGGCTTCTATCTGGTCGATATGAGATAATCGAGAAGGTAGGCGAGGGTAATTTTGCCTTGGTTTTCAAGGTTCGTGAGGTTGCCACAGGGAGAATTTTTGCGGCAAAAAAAGCAACTGTAGCCCGTAAGCCCCATGTATATAAATCTGAGGTGGCTAAATTAACTATTTTACGTGGTGGTCCCCATATTCTTCCGCTTCATGAGGCGGAGTTAGATGAAGATGGGGCGATGGTTATGGTGACGGAGTATTTTGATGGGGGTAATTTAAAAGAGGCGATATTATCCCGTGGTCATCTAACAATAGATGAGGCTTTGGGGGTATTGGGGCAGATGTTGAAAGCTGTTGCGTATTCCCATGCTTGCAAGCCACCTATTTTACATCGAGATATCAAACCATCGAATATACAGGGAAGGATAACAGGTAAAAACCGAATGGAGTGGTATTTGGTGGATTGGGGTTTGGCTGCCAATTGGCATAATGCCAAGGAGCCAGCGGTATCTGGTACTCATAGTTATACTGCCCCAGAGGTTTGGCGTAAAAAAAGATATCTGGTTTCGGAAGTTTATTCACTGGGTATGACCCTCTATTACATGCTTTTTGGCAGGCCGGCATATGAGGGAGGAACCGATACCATAAGTAAGGCACAAAAAGCTCCAAAACCGGTGGGTATTCCCCAAGGTTGTCCCAAACATATTAAAAAGCTATTGGAGGGTATGTTAGAGAAGAACCCCAAAAAAAGGTGGTCATTGGATAGGGTTATTGCAACTGTTAACCCTGAGGGCAAAAAAAAGAGAACCGAGCTTGTTTTGCAGCGTCGTAATGTTGTTGGCAAGGTTTGGCAGGTTGATGTAGCAGGGGTTGCTTTGGATTTTAAATGGATACCGGCTGGTAGTTTTGCGATGGGGCAGGGTGATGGGGAGGGGGCGAGGATAATAGAGGAGTTTGGTCAGGAGCGTCATAGGGCTAGTTTTAGTCGTGAATTGCCGGTTCATGAGGTACGTTTGGACGGTTTTTGGCTGTGTCGAACTTTGATAACCAGAGAGCTCTTTGCCAGTTTTCAAAAAGCCAGTGGTTACAAAACATTAGCTCAGCAACAGGGTAGTTACAGTGTTTGGAACTCCGAAACTGGCAAGTTGGAGAGAAAAGAGGGTGGTGATTGGCGACAGTCCGGGTTTGGTTTTTCTGCTGATCATCCTGTTGTAAATGTTAGTTATGTGGATGCCATGGCGATGGCGGAGTGGCTCTCCCAGCGCAGTAACCGACTTATTGGGCTGCCGAGTGAAGCACAGTGGGAGTATGCTTGTAGAGGGGGTGTTGAAACTACATTTAGTGTAGGTGATATTATCAACACCGATCAAGCTAATTTTGATGGTAGAAAGGCTTCGACATTTTGTAGTTCGGGAGTTTTTCGTGGGGGAACAACGGCAGTTGAGCATTTTGTTGGGCAGGAAAACGGTTTTGGTTTGTTGGATATGCACGGCAATGTTTATGAGTGGTGTAGGGATTGGTATGAGGCCGATTTTTATCAAAGTTCCACGGTTATGAATCCTCGTAGTGTGAGGTCTAGTAGTGGGGAGCGGGTGATAAGGGGTGGTTCGTGGTTATCCCCAGCGTTAAGAATAAGATCTGCCTATCGGGATAGGTTTGCCCCTGATAATTATGATGCTGATATTGGTTTTCGCTTTGTAGGTTTGGCGTATCCGTGGGAAAAGTAAAAAAAAGGTTTTGCCTGTATTAACCTAGAAACGGCGGTTGGCGGTGCGTGCTGACATCTGCTGTTTCTAGGATTAATGTGGGTCCAGGGAGATCATCTCCCTGGTGGGTTTGGGCAACGCCCAAGGTTTTGCCTGTGCCGTAAAGCCGGAACTAAAAAGGCTTTTTTTTGCTTCTGAAAAAAAGCCCCGGCGAGTATATTAACAGTCCAAGAGAAAAACCCTGGCCTTTTAAGGGTTTTTCTCTTGGACTGTGTCCTTTACCTACCAATGGCAGAAACAATAAAAGAGCCATAAGTAAGATAAGAAAAAAAATAGTAAACTCAAAATAAATCAACGAAAAAGTCCAAAGTAAAACCTTGGGCGGCCTTGCAGGCTTCCAAATCCCACGCTTTTAAGGTTATAGTAATTTCAAATCAAAAATTTACAGCCAAAAGCAAAACCTTGGGCGGCCTTGCAGGCCCCCAAACCCCCACACTTTTAAATGTAAAGGCTTAAGAATAAAGGCAAAACCTTGGGCTTCGCCCAAACCCACAAGGGAGATAATCTCCCTTGACCCATAATAATATAAGCTTTTTTTGTCCAATTTTGGCTTGGGTTAACAATATATCACCAAAACAATTCCTATTGATTAGACACCTCAACCAACTTAGCCAACCGTTGGGTAGCTTTGCCAGAGTCGATCAACTCACAGGCCATTTTTTGCCCTTCACCAATATCGGGAGCGACTCCGGCAACACATAGAGCAGCTCCAGCGTTTAGGGTGACAATATCCCGTTTTGCTCCTTTTTCCCCAGCCAGGATTGCATGGGTTATTTTGGCATTTTGTTCTGCATCACCGCCTTTTAGATCATTTGGTGTTGCTCTTGATAGTCCGAACTGCTCTGGCTGGATATCATAAGTTGCCACGTTGCCACTACGGTCTAGTTCAGAAACCCTGGTTGGCCCTGTGGTTGTTATCTCGTCTAGTCCGTCACTGCCGTGAACAACAAGAGCATGCTTGGAACCAAGACGACCTAGTACCTGGGCCATGGGGGTGGTAAGTCTGCCATCATAAACACCGATAAGTTGATGGGGAGCACCAGCAGGGTTGGTGAGGGGGCCGAGAAGGTTGAAGATGGTACGCATTGCCAACTCTGTACGTGGTCCCATCACATGCCGCATGGCTCCGTGATGTCTGGGGGCGAATATAAAACCAATATTGGCTTCTTCTATGCATTTTTCAACAACAGGCAGCTCAGCGTTGATGTTGACACCTAGTGCGGTGAGTAGATCTGCTGAACCACTTTTAGAAGATATAGAACGGTTGCCGTGTTTGGCAACGTTAACGCCTCCAGCAGCAACCACCAAAGCAACAGTTGTTGATATGTTGAAGGTTCCTGATCCATCACCACCTGTTCCGCAGGTATCTACAACTGTGCCCTGGGCTTTAACATGAAGAGCTTTGCTACGCATAGCCATGGCAGAGCCAGCAATTTCTTCTACTGTCTCTCCCTTGATTCTCAGAGCCACAAGATAGGCGCCAATCTGGGCATCGGTGGTTTTGCCGGACATGATCAAGTCCATGATGTTACATGCTTCATCTTGGCTTAAGTCGTTACCATCTACAATGTGGGCTATGGCTTTTTGGATGTTCATAAAAACCTCTAAATAAATGAGCTGAATTGTTTTTGATTAAGAAAATTAGCCAGTAGATCATGGCCTCTATCGGTTAATATGGATTCTGGGTGAAACTGCACCCCCTCCACAGCCATGGTTTTATGTTTTATTCCCATTATGAGGCCATCTTCGGTCCAGCCTGTAACAGTCAGGCAGTCTGGCAGGCTCTCTTTTTTAACCACCAACGAGTGGTATCTGGTGGCGATAAGAGGGTTTGGTAGGTTGGCAAAAACTCCTCTTTGGGTGTGTTGCACCTTTGATATTTTACCGTGCATGACAAATGGAGCGCGCACAACCTCACCACCAAAAGCCTGACCAATGGCTTGATGACCGAGGCAGACTCCTAAAATTGGGATTTTTCCGGCAAAATGTTTGATGATTTCCAGGGTGACACCTGCTTGGTCCGGTGTGCAGGGTCCAGGGGAGAGAACAATATGTTCCGGTTTTAGCTCTTCAATTTCTGATATGGTGATTGCATCATTGCGAAAAACTTCGACAATAGCACCAAGCTGACCAAAATATTGGACCAGATTATAGGTAAACGAGTCATAGTTATCGATCATCAATAGCATGGTTCTTGTTACTCCAATCCCCGTTGAACCATATCAACGGCACGAAAGATAGCTCTGGCTTTTTCCCGTGTCTCTTCATATTCCCGTTCCGGTTTGGAGTCGGCAACGATACCTGCTCCTGCTTGAACATAAAGGGTACCATCTTTAATTACCGCAGTGCGAATGGTGATGGCTAAATCCATATTTTTGGAAAATGAGATATAACCAACAGTTCCTGAATAGGGTCCACGTCGTGAGACCTCCAGTTCGTCAATAATTTCCATGGCGCGAATTTTTGGTGCGCCGCTGACAGTTCCAGCTGGAAAGGTGGCGGCAACAACATCAAAAAGGCTGAGATCTTTACGCAGACGGGCCTCAACATTTGAGACTATGTGCATAACATGGGAGTATCGCTCGATGGTGAATTGATCGGTAACTTCAACAGAGCCGATTTTGGCAACCCGACCCAGATCGTTACGGCCTAGATCCACCAGCATGATATGTTCAGAGCACTCTTTTGGATCGGCGAGAAGCTCTTTTTCCAGGGCTTGATCTTCTGCCTCATTTTTTCCCCGTCGTCTGGTTCCGGCAATTGGCCGTACGGTGACAACGTCCGACTCCTGATGGACTAGGATTTCCGGGCTTGAGCCAACAATGGAAAAATCTCCCAAACGCAGCATATACATATACGGTGATGGGTTGGTGCTACGCAGAGCACGATAGAGAGATATGGGTTGATGGGGAAACGGTATCGATAATCGTTGGGAGAGGACAACCTGAAAAATATCCCCTGCCAATATATACTCTTTGGCTTTTGTTACCGCGTCCTCATATACCTCTCTTGGCATCTCATGGATAAAATCATCTTCGCTAATTGTCGATACGCTGGAGTCTATTGGTATAGGTTTTGGCAGTGTCTCTTTTAGGGTGGCGACAATTGTATCTATACGGTTCATGCCTTCATTGTACTGCTGTTCTAGGTCTACACCATCTTCGATAAATATGTTGGCGACAACTTTCAGTCGTCCTAATAGGTTATCAAATATTAAAATCAGATCCGAGAGCATGAAAATGGCATCGGGAGTACCAAGTTTATCTGGATTTGAGTCGGGGATATTTTCAAAACAGCGTACAATATCGTAGCCGAAATATCCCACCGCTCCACCATGAAAACGGGGTAGGCCGGGAACCGCAACCGGGATGAAGCGGTCCATGTACTCTTCGAGTATAGCCATGGGGTTGCGTCCTGTTATTACCTCCAGAGCTTTACCATCTTGCTTGATTTCAACCCGTTTGTCATACACTGTAAACAGGGCTGCAGGATCTAACCCCAAAAAGCTATAACGGCCCCACTTCTCCCCACCTTGTACTGATTCCAACAAAAAGGCGTACTGACTGTTGGCTGCTACCTTGAGGTAGGCCGAGACCGGAGTGTCCAGATCGGACATGATCTCCTTATAGACAGGAACCAGGTTTCCTTGTCCGGCGAGTGTTTTGAACTCTTTTAGTGAGGGAACTTTCATAGCAGGGTATGTATAGCACTTTTTTTACCTGCAATCACCGGGAAAACCGCTGTTAGTTGCTTTTAAGAGCGATTCTTTAAGAATAATAAATTTCTTTTAATTTTTGGTATGTTGTCCTGTCTCAATGGTTGGGTGTAGGCACGTTTGAAAGCTCTTGCCATCTTTTATAGCTGTTATAGATCTTTTCCTGCCCAAATTACCCGACCGATAATATCCACCCCCTGGCTCTCAGCCATGTTTATCTCAAAAGGTGGCGATAGGGGGTTGTCGGAGTGGATGTTGATAACATGGTTTGGCCGTTTTTGCAGCCGTTTGGCGTAGAGTTGATCCTCCATACGCAGAACAAAAATACGGTTGTCGATAGGCTCTTTTTGTCTAAGATCCACAAGCAAAACATCACCGTTGGAGATGGTGGGGTGCATGGAGTCGCCAACGGCATCGATGACGGTTAAAAAACGTGGGTTTAAGCGGCGTTTTTTCAGCCACACATTTTTAAAAGCGAGATGACCGTTTATCTGATCATCATCCGGCTGGGTCTCCCCCGGTCCCATGCTGGCGGTGGCGGTGTAGTGGGGGATTAAAACAAAATCGTTTAAGGTGTCTGCCATATCATGGTCAACTTCCACATAGGGGGAGTTGTCTGAATCGGGGTCAACGTCCATCCATCCCGGCTGTTTGTTAAACCGCTCCTCAATACGACGAGCCAAAGCTTCACCAACATTACGCCGACCTTTAGCACTCATAATCTGGCTTAAATAAGATGGATCGGTATCAATTTTACGGGCAACACTAGACTGGCTACCCTCCTGGCGAATGATCTGGGCCAACTTCTCCCGCCGTAAATCACTAATATCCCTAACCATGGATCTGCTCCTGATATGTAATGGTTGACGCTAATAAAAGATTAGCACCGCTAATATATTAACGCAACTTAAAATTTTATCGTGAAAATTTTTTTTTCTGGGATATTTATTAGTGATTTTTGGTAAAAACTTTTTGGCGTTTAAGTTTGGGATCTACGAATGAGGTTTCAGTTGAGGTTATAAGCAGACCATTAGCAACTACAAAGTCCAATACCATTCTTGGTGTTGAGTGTTCTTTAAGAGTGGCACTGATTAGTATATTTGTGTCAAGCACAACTCGCATATTTTAATCTTCATTAATTACTGATTTGATATCATCATCGGTAATACCTGCTGCTTGTGCCTCTCTGCTAAATTGTGACATAGCATTTTTAAGTCGCCCTCCAGCTTTAAGACGCTGATTGGTCTCTAACTCTTCTGGTGATATAACCTCCACCTTTACTTCGGCATTTGGTGCAGCACCAATTTTTTCAGCAAAAGAGTCGGGGAGTTCATCTCCTCTAAAAGTGGTAAAAGTAGGCATTGCTCCATTCCTATTCTTTGTTGGATTGCTAAATCTACAACTGGCAGTATAACACTTTTTATAGTGATTTTGTGGTTTTTACTAGAAATTATTTTTGGTGGTAGAGCAGTAAAAAAGCAATCTGGCACAAACCATAAATAAAACTCCATTGATATCATCAGTTTTAAGTAGGTATATTATAATAATTATAGATGATTGGTGTTTGGGATAATATACAATATTATTGTTGTATGCATTTTTGTAAGATATTCCTGATTTTCAGAGTTTTTTTAATGTAGCAGAACTAAAGGTTGATTAGCATGAAAGACCATTACTCTTTTGAAGATGTCTGTAACTACATGAAAGAACACTGTGGGGTTTCAGAAGAAGAGATAGGAAAAGAGGCTGATCCGATACTTGGTCTATTAATATCTGGAATAGCAGCTTGCTATCCTTATGCAATATCTACAACTGCTATCTCTTTGATTGGGTTAAAAAATGAACTTGTAAAATCCAGCCGTTTTCTTATCGGTAAAATCACCAAGGCAGCTTCTAAAGATGAGACATATATACAGCGGCAGCAAAGAGCAGAATATGCTTTTACTCTCATATGTTATACAAGTTTTGCAGAGGCATATGAAGCGTTTGTAAAAAAAGAACTTGTTCCAGCTGGATTAACTCTTGAGGATAATGATTCTTCTTTGAGTCAAGCTATAGCTATTTTGAATGCTATAAAATATGACATGCAAGATATAGATAGTCATAATTTATCTAAAGTTAACTTTGCAAGTACAATATCTTTACCCCACCCTACTGAATTGCTTAATAAGGATATCTTAGAACCTTTAGAGCTATTTCTAAACTTGACTGAGTTTTTGAGTGTTCTTGTTAAACGTAGCAAATCTTTGGGAAATTTAACGGACAGTGAAAAAAAGCAGCTAGAAAAAAAATGGGAAAAACTACCGGGACAGGCGAGTAAGATTTTTCACAGCCAATATGTTGAATTGGCAAAACAGTTTGATGAGTTTCATTTTTGGTCGCAGTTTCATGAACATAAACGTACAAGAGAAGCTTTAAAAGCTGTTGATGGTAACATATTTTCATCTTTGGACGTACTTGATAGTGTTGAAAAAAAATTAGATGTTGGGTTTGCCGAGCTTGGGGAGTCTATACAAAACATACCTTTGCTTATTGAAACCGCTACCAATAACAAAGCTTTGCAGCGGATGACAGAAAAATATCAGGAACGCATTAACGCCCCAATTTTCAAAGATGAGGTAAAGCTGGATAAAGATGATATCTCACTAAGTTACCCCAAACGTTGTGAGATATTTATACCGCAGAATTTTCGTGTTATCCGAGCCACTAGCTCTGGAATGAAGTTAGAGGATAAAGCTCTTTGGAAAGATCTTACCATCCATAAAAATCTTAGCTCTTTTATAATTCGATATTTTGCTTTTTCCCATAGTGTTCACTCACCAATATTGGTTTTGGGCCACCCTGGTTCAGGCAAATCTATGTTTACTGAGATACTGGCGGCTAAACTTTCTAGCACAGTTTTTAAACCAATTCGAGTTGTTCTAAGAGATCTTAAAAAAGTAAACCAATCCATTCGTGATCAGATTGAAGAACAGATTGAAAAAGATTCTGACATGGTTGTTAAATGGTTGGATTTTCGTGAAGCCATCGGTGATACACCTCCGCTAATAATTTTGGATGGATTTGACGAGTTATTACAAACAACAGGAAGGGCGTTTGCCAACTATCTGCGTGAGGTACAAGCATTTCAACAAGAGGAGTATAGAGCTGGCAGACCTGTAAGATTTATGATAACCAGCCG
Organism: Magnetococcales bacterium; assembly: GCA_015232405.1. GTDB lineage: Bacteria > Pseudomonadota > Magnetococcia > Magnetococcales > JADFYX01. The sequence goes on from JADFZS010000001.1 coordinate 13,955, forward strand.
GATAACTTTGATAGGTAAAGCAGAGTTGCCAGATGATTGTACCGTTGTGCGTTTATCACGTTTTGACCCCGACCAGCAAAAACAGTGGGTGAAGGAGTGGAACAGATGCAACAAAAAGAATGCCACCAACAAATTTAAAAATTTTTCACCTCCATACAAGCGGAATAGCTGGAGCAAAAAAGAGATAAAAAAACATGAAAATATAAATGATCTCATGGAGCAACCACTCCTTTTGACCATGTTGGCTATTTATGACGCTATAACAGGAAATGAGATCACCAATAACCATGGGGATATCAATAGGACCATACTTTACGATAGCTTGCTACGTTATTTTGTGGATAGGCAACGCAGAAAAGATCTGCTGTATAGGAATATGGGTAAAGATGGACAAACAGCTGTTGTCGATAAAGATATTGAAAGACTTGGGGTAACTGCTCTTGGAATGCTCAATAGGGGGCGGTTATCAATTCAATGTGATACTTTAAATGGAGATCTTAAATATTTTGGCCTCATAGATGATAAAATTGAAAATGATGGCTCTCACCTGACTTCAGCTGACAATCTTCTCGGCAGTTTCTTTTTTGTTCATGAGGATAAAGCAGGCAAAGAAAAAAATGCCAAGGAAATGGCAGCACCTACCTCCTATGAGTTTCTCCATAAAACATTTGGTGAGTTTTTGGCTGCCCAATGGATTTTTAGCCAAGCATATGAAAAGTTTTTAGATTTCAAATATATGTATGATAATCCCAGGCAGAAGATACAAATACCTACTATTTTGCAAGATCAAAATTGGCCCGGAAAAAATTGGTTCGCAGGTATCATGCACACACCCTTCCATCACGAGCCTGTGGTAATGCAGATGCTTTATGATTGGTGTCAACACTATCTGGAAAAAGAGGGGGTTGATGACTCTGAGTTTTTTACCCATATCGATACAATTTTACAAAGTCAATTTAGTTGTCTTCTCAATGGTCAGCATTTTCCTTCATTTATGAATGATAATAGCACTATATATGGGCAACAACCTCTACACGGATATTTGGCTATATATAGCATGAACCTCGTTATTCTGCGGACTGTTTTGGATAAAAGGGAGTATCTGTTTGATGAAAAGCTGATTGATGAAAATATTATTGATAAAGAAAAAATGCTCGCTACAAGATCAACAGAGTCAGAAGGGGAAAAGACTGATTCTATCAACAGGGATCGTAGCTACCCATGGGACCGTCTTACCAATTTATGGCGATCTTGGTATTCATTTGATGGACTAAACGGTTTAACAAATATATTAAAGGCAAAACGACATGCCGATTGTGTTATTCACATAGAGGCACTTAGACCATTTGATGATTCATCACCACGTAACAGGTTAGATCTTGTGCGTAGAGTTGCTATATCTTTAGGTGATGATCTCCTCCACGGCTTGGCAGGGCAGACATATATCAACCATTTTCACCATACGGTCAAAGAGCAACAAAGTTCAGATAGTAGGTTGTTGGCTAAAGAAGGAATTTGGTTGAAATGGAATGAGAACTTAAAAGAGGCAGAAGAGATTATTTACAATCAACAATTGGACTTAGAATCTTTAGACAGGTTATGGGGTATTCTAATAGATTTCCAAGATAATTTTCTCATTACTAAAGAACAATGTCATCCACAAGTAGGTAAAAACATTATCCGTTTAATACCAAGTTTTCCATATTCAAGAGATATCGTTCAAATGGTTAAAATTTTATTGGATGTCGTTTTGGAAGAGGAAAAAAACTTAGAGGGGTCTTGGTTTTTTTTGGAAATTATGTCTGCCTTGAATGTAATTGCTACAAATAGCTTGTATGCTAACCATATTGAGAACAGCTTTAACTATGAAGAATATTCTCTTTTATTTGATTTAATCGAGTGTAAACCTAAATATGCAATAATATATTATAATTTTGTTAAATTGCTTGGTCTAAGAGAACCATCTTGGTTTAAAAGGGTGATTCTCAATATAAATCCTAAAGAGTTTTTAGAATTAGTTGAGTTTTTTCCAGATCAAACAGCTGAATTGCTTAGTTTTATAGGTAAGATTCCTGGTAAGGCTGAACAAATTTGGATTAAAGAAATCTCCAAGGGTATTGATCCAGTAGTATTTATCAATTCTTTTATTGGAAATCCATTAAAAGCTTTGAAGGTGTTGAATTTGTTGAATTATAATATAGCAATTCTTGAAGATATTTACTTGTTTAATTTTAGAGAATTTGATTCATATAGAATATCTAGATCTATTGGTCAAAACCTTGAAAATTTGGTTGTTTTCTTTGATTTTGCTAAAAATAATGTTGGAACGAAGTCTTCTTGGATTAGAGCTGTTATTCAACAAATAGCACCTGGAGAAATTGTGGCGTTGCTTGAAGATTTTTCAAAACAAAGAGATGTCATTGCTCTTATAAATCTATTTCAACAATTTGATGATGGTTTTCTGGTTAGGTTTTTTGAAGCAATTAAATTGCAGAACAATGTCGGTATGTTGCTGAATATATTAACTTTGAAAAAATTGGTTAGCTTGCAAAAAATTGCAGAAGAGGCGGGTGAAACGGGGATTGCAGATAATGTCAAAGATTATATTAATGAGGCGACATTGCTGATAAGATAAGCAACTGTTTAATTGTTATGTGGCATCAAGCACCCGAAACTGCACCATTTTTTATGGTCTAAATGATGCAGTTTCGGGCTTGCATGGGGCTTTCTGGTTTTGCCTTATTTGCCATATTTGTGTTGCAAGAGTTTTTCCACTGATCTGCATAGGGCATCGCCGAGGCAGTTGCAGGCTTTAGAGCCTTTTTGCATTTTTTCCTGCAGGGGTTTGGCCTCTATACATAGTAGCTCAACTTCGCCGACTGCCATTGCTGCCATCTGGTGTGGGGTTTTTCTGTCTATATCTGGTTCGCCAAAACATTCACCAACACCCAAGGTTACTTTTTGTACCCAATGGGGGTCGTTGTCGTCTATATCGTCTAGGTCTACACTGCCAAAGGTGCCATAATCCATGACATCGTGATGTACATCCCTGTGGCCTATTATTACATTTCCTTTGCGGATAATGAATATCTCATCATCTCGCTCACCCTCTTCAAAAAGATACTCACCATCCATGGCATGGTAGGTGTCAATTAGGCCCACAAGGGCTTCACACTCCTTGGAATCAAGCTCCTTCATAAATCCAAATTTGTCCAACAGAGCCTTGTTTTCTGTTTTATCCTGCTTGATCGTCATCATTGTAAGGTTACTCCCAATATTAATGTAGACAAAACCGTTCGCTTTTTTAACCTAGATTCGGTAGTTGGACGTATAGGCAGCTGTGCCGTATTTGCACATGAAATATTTAGATTGTTGAGGTAAAAACCATAGAATCCCCCTTGGATTAACGGTGTTAATTCTTAGATGAGATTTTTATAAGTAAGTTCCAGAGAAAAACTAAAATATATATGTATATGCAAATAAAAACTAACAGTATATACAGGTTGTTTTTATACCAGTTTTAAACTGCGTAGCCGATTTATGGCTGCTACTATCTCCAAGGCTCTTGGTTGGGCTAAAAACAGGGGGGAGCCTGTGGAGTTCCAGCCCTCCATATCTATCAACATCAAAGACTCTATAATCTCGGATATCTTGCCGGAAAGGGCCAGCTTGTGGGCGGTGTAAAGAGCCTGTCCTATTGCCAGGGTCTGGTCTGGGTCTACCAGGGCTGCTGTTTGGCTAAGGTTGATATCGTTGTTGCCATATTCCAATACCCATGGTCTCTTACGTAGGGGTTTTATACGGGCATCAATGGTTTTGTTTTGCCGTTTAACAAAATAGGAGGGGTCAAAATTGTCATCAGCCAACAGACGTTTATCGGAGATGTTCATGGGGGTTTCGGGTTTTACAGGTTTGCTTAAGTTTAACTTTTGGGCCGCTTTTGTCATGCCCTCTGGTCTGTAGTTGTGCATACATATTATACTCTCAGCAATGCCGAGATAGTCGGAACTACTGCCAGCAATAATCACCACACTTACCTTATAACTATCGTATAGCTCGTTAATTCTATCAAACAGTGGGGTTATGGGATCTGTGGGGATAAGATGCCGCATGTTGCTGTCACGGTTTAGCAGGTTACTGGCGGAGCAGTCATCATCTATCAATAACAGTTTGCTGCCAGCTTGAACCGCCTCAACAATAGCCGCAGCCTGGGAGGTGCTGCCACTGGCATTATTGGAAAAAAAGCAGCTGCTCTCATGACCGTCCGGCAGGTTGTTGATAAATGCCGATATATCTGTACCACGTACCACCCGGCCCTGTTCTGAACGAACCATCACCGCACTGTTGATGGTGACAACAATCTCCCGGCCATCCCCCGGTATGTGGGGATAGACACCACGGGCAATGGCCAATAGTAGAGTTGACTTACCGTTGAAACCCCCACCAATTACACAGGTGATACCCTGTTTAATACCCATGCCTCTTATCTCCCCAGCGTTGGGAAGCTCTACATTGATCGCCAGCTCTTCGGGTGAGACAAACACCCCGGCGGTGTCAGAATCCATGGGAAGGTCCGATATGCCCGATTTTCGTGGTAATATTGAACCATCGGCAATAAAGGCCACAAGCCCCATTGAAGGCAGTTTTTCCCGGAGATATTCGGCATCTTCCACAGTTTGCCAATGGAGTTTTAGTTGATCTGCCGTACGCACCGCATCCCGCAGATGTTGAAGTATCTTTGGTAGCTCAACTATAAACATATCCGTGGCATCTTGCCCCATCACCCTGTTACGAAAAGAGCCTGGTAGACTGATGCGAAAAAGTATGCGGATCTGTTTTTTGGAAAAATGGATTATGTTTCGCTGCAAAACCTGTTGCGGTAGCTCAAGGCTTTGGTAGGAGCCGGAGCCTTGGCTACCCCTATGTGGCTGGGTATGTTTATGAATTGCTACCCCAAATGCACGGGTTAAGTAGTCTGCGGTTGCCATCTGGCGAATTGGGCCGTCTATTGCCTCTTGGGGCAATTCCAGCCAACTCTGTTCCAACAATAGGCTGCAGACAGAGGCTGGTCTGGCCCCTGGGCTGCCCTGTATGTGGTGAATTTCCAGGAGAAAATCCGGGTATTGAAATTTTTTGCCGACCAGATCTTGGTAGCTGTCGTACATGGTCCCATCAAGAGCTTTAAAAATAGCACTCAGGGACTCCATTGAGGAGGTGCTCTCCTCAACTGCTATTGACTGTGTGTCCATGTTATCTTCTTCCCCCCTCCAATGTAACATGAATTTCCAGGCACTGTGTTGCAGGATAAACAGAAACTGCAAAAAATGCTATAGTTACTTATATTCCCACCAGCTGCACATGTATGCCCTGCACATTGCCATCATGAAGCTGACACTTAAAAAGAGAGTCACTGTTTAATATTTTAAGTATAGCCTTTGACGATGTTGTAAAAGAGTCATAGTGAATGATGGCTAGATGGGGGTGTGTTGGGCTGAAATCTACGTTCTCCACCCCTTCGTGACAGGAAAGTACTTCTTTTATCTCGTCAATTCCCTCTTGGTTGAGAGGCTCATCTATATGTATGACCATATCGGCAATGCGTGTATTTGGTGGGGTATAAAAGCTTTTTGTTCTTGAGCTATGGGGCGTATCTATGCGGAGCATGATTAAATCTCCTTAACAATCAATATAGTAGTATTTATTTCCTTTACACTACCCATTTGGACGTTTGATAGATGGCTAAAGTTCCCCTGACAGCTCTGCCTGTCATTGATCTTTAATAGCTAGATCAATGGTGGTTATGTTGCTTCAGCTGCATGATATCAAGATTGTTATTAGTAGATATTTAGCTTTTTATTAAAAGAGCGCATTAATATATTCAGGTTCTTTAATAAAGCTGGTTATGTCATTTATATCTTGTTAAACAGCTGGCTGAAATTGGTTATGCAAGTGGGTTGGTTTTTGCAATCAAATATGTCTGTTTTTAATGTTGCTATTTGTTAAATGGCGACTGCTTTTTTCAAGGTTGAAAGTAAACTCTGCTAAAACTCCATAAATCGATTAGAATAATAGGTTTTTTGTTGGTAACCCATGTTAAGCTGTACCGTTGAGATAGCCCAAGTAAATCTATTTAACGTCAACAGGGTTAATGTAATTATCGGCAAGACTTGCCCCACAGGTCAAAATAAGGTAGTAAGATCGATACCATGGATACAATACTAATAAGAGGCGGTGCTTCTTTAAAAGGCACCATCCCCATAAGTGGGGCAAAAAACGCAACCCTTCCGGCTTTGGCTGCCACGTTGTTGACCAGTGAGAAGGTCCATTTATCAAACATTCCCCACCTTGCGGATGTTACCACCATGTTGGAGCTATTGGGCCAGCAAGGGGCGGCTTTGACGGTTGATGAAAAGCTTGGTGTCGAGATTGATAACAGGGGGGTAAACAACTTTTGCGCCCCCTATGATCTTGTTAGCACCATGCGTGCCTCCATACTTGTGATGGGGCCGATGCTCGCCCGTTATGGACAGGCAGAGATCTCCATGCCCGGTGGTTGTGCCATCGGTTCTCGTCCGGTTAATCTGCACATTCAGGGTCTTAGAGCCATGGGTGCTGATATCTCCTTGGGCGATGGTTATATACGTGCAAAAGCCAAACGTTTAAAGGGGGCCAAGATATATCTAGAGCCAGTCACAGTTACCGGTACTGAAAATCTACTCATGGCGGCAACCTTGGCAGACGGTGTGACAATATTGGAAAATGCCGCGCGAGAGCCAGAGGTGGTTGACCTTGCCAATATGCTCATCAGCATGGGGGCAAAAATCCAGGGGGCAGGTAGTAGCACCATAACCGTAGAAGGGGTGGAGGAGCTACACGGAACCGACCACGATATAATCCCCGACCGTATTGAGACCGCAACATTTATCATAGCAGCGGCAATTACTGGTGGCGATGTATTGTTGACCAATACCCAGAGTGAATATCTTGCGGTTCCCATTGAGAACTTCCGTCAGGTGGGTGTCGATATATCACTGGAAGGTGAGGGTAGTATGCGTGTACGGGGTAACGGCGGTTTAAAAGCCATTGATCTGCAAACCAGCCCATATCCCGGTTTTCCCACTGATATCCAGGCCCAGATGTTGGTGTTGAATAGTGTATCCGAAGGGATAAGCACAGTAACTGAGACCATTTTTGAAAATCGCTTCATGCATGTCTCTGAGTTGCAACGGTTGGGTGCGGATATTAAAATTCAGGGTAACTCTGTACGTGTACGGGGTGTGGATAAATTAATAGGTGCTCCTGTTATGGCAACCGATCTGCGTGCCTCTGCCTCTCTGGTTTTGGCAGGTCTTGCTGCCCAGGGTGAAACCTTGATCTCCCGTGTTTATCATCTCGACCGTGGCTATGAGCGTATTGAAGAAAAATTATTGGCTTTAGGTGCTGATATTAAACGTCTTAGTGAATAGATCCTTTATTATAACTCTGTGAGAACCATGACTGTGTCTATAATCAATCGGCTATCTACCGAACAAGAAAATTTTGCTGAAAGTTACAATCGACTTCTCCACTGGGATGCTGGTGATCAAGCCCAGATAGAGAGTGCAGTTGCTAATATCATAGCTGATGTAAAAAGCCGAGGTGATGAGGCGGTAATAGACTACACATCAAGATTTGACAAGATAGATTTAAAACCCCAAACAATGGCCTTCACCAAGGATGAGATAACTTCTGCCATTGCCAAATGCAGCAAGGAGGAGTTATCAGCCCTTGCTTTGGCAACAGAGCGGATTAAATCATACCATGAGTGGCAGCTACCCAAGATGGGTGTTGATACCTATCATGATGCAAGTGGAACCAAACTGGGACAACGGGTGTTGCCACTGCAAAGTGCTGGTTTGTACGTTCCTGGTGGTTTGGCAAGCTATCCATCGTCGGTATTGATGAATGCTATTCCGGCTAAAGTGGCAGGGGTAAAAGAGCTGATAATGGTTGTACCCACTCCCAACGGAGTTGTTAACCCCCTTATTTTGGCAGCAGCAGATGCTGTTGGGGTTGATGCTGTTTTTAAAGTTGGTGGAGCACAAGCTGTTGCTGCCATGACCTTTGGCACCGACACCATACCCAGTGTGGATAAAATTGTCGGGCCGGGTAATATCTACGTTGCCACAGCTAAAAGACAGGTTTTTGGTCGGGTTGGTATAGATATGATCGCTGGACCCTCGGAGATTTTTATCGTTGCCGACAAGGATAATGATCCCAATTGGCTGGCAGCAGATCTGCTTTCTCAGGCCGAGCATGATGAGATTGCCCAATCGATTTTGGTTACGGACTCCCAAGAGTTGGCCGATGCAGTAGAGGTGGCTTTGGCTGCCCAATTAAAGGTACTGTCCCGTCGGGATATCTGTAAAAAAGCTCTTGCAGATCGAGGAGCGATTATAGTTACCAAAGATATTGCCGAGGCTTGCTCCCTGGCATCACAGGCTGCTTCGGAACATCTTGAGTTGGCAGTTGCTGATCCAGAGGCACTGTTGCCACAGATACAAAATGCAGGTGCGATTTTTCTTGGTCGTTATACACCAGAACCAATTGGAGATTATGTCGCTGGTCCCAACCATGTGTTACCCACCGAGGGCACAGCCCGTTTTTCCAGCCCGTTGGGTGTGTTTGACTTTATTAAACGTACCAGCCTTATTCACTGTAGCCCTGCTTCATTTGCCAAAATTGCCCCTGCAGCCTCGCAGTTGGCGGAGTCAGAGGGGTTGACGGCCCATAAATTGAGTGTTGATTTGCGTTTGGAGTCCATATCGTGACTAAAAAAACAAAATCGAGAACCGCCACAGTAAAGAGGGATACCAAAGAGACCAAAGTAGCGGTTACTCTTGACCTTGATGGTACGGGAAAGTGTGATATCAACACCGGAGTTGGTTTTTTAGATCATATGCTAGAGCAGATAGCCCGTCATGGTCTGTTTGATCTCAAAATAAAGGCAACTGGAGATACCCATATAGATGACCACCACACCGTTGAGGATGTTGGTATCACCATTGGCAAGGCATTTAGGGAGGCTTTAGGGGATCGTAGGGGTATTACCCGTTTTGGTATGGCGATGGTTCCCTTGGATGAGTCACTCTCACGGGTGGTTGTGGATCTCTCCAACCGTCCTTCATTGGTCTGGAATGTGGATATAAAAACCCAAAAGCTCGGCACATTTGATACGGAACTGTTTCGTGAATGGTTTGAGGCTTTCTCAGTAAACGGTGCAATGACCCTCCATGCCGAAAATCTTTATGGCAGTAACGGACACCATATTGTTGAGTCCTGCTTTAAAGCTCTGGCATTGGCGCTGCGTCAGGCCTGCTCCATGGATTTACGACGGGCAGGTGATGTGCCTAGTACCAAGGGTACATTGTCATCCTAAACTGGATATATCATAAATATCCGGGCTATTTTTTTTTACAATGCAAAACGGGGTTTTGTTCATGTCGAAAATAACCGTCATAGATTACGGTTCTGGTAATTTACGTTCTGTAGCAAAGGCTTTGGAGTCGGTGGGTGGTGATGTAACTGTCAGCCAGCAGCCGGAGGCTATTTTACAGGCCGATCGTGTGGTGCTGCCTGGGGTTGGTGCTTTTGCCGACTGTTACCGGAATTTGCAGGAGTCCGGCCTTTTAACGCCAACACTCACCCATATAAATGCTGGCAAGCCTTTTCTTGGTATCTGTGTTGGTATGCAGTTGCTGTTTACTGAAGGTCGTGAGTTTGGCATCCATAAAGGTTTGGATGTGGTAAAAGGCCATGTTGGTGGTTTTAGTACCGATATGGCAGATCCTGACCAGCCGGGTATGAATTTAAAGGTTCCCCATATGGGATGGAACCGGGTTGTTCAGCAGCAGTCCCATCCGTTGTGGGCAGGTATACCGGATAGCTCTCATTTTTATTTTGTCCACTCCTATTATGCTCAACCAAGGGATGGACAACTTATTGCTGGTAGCAGTAACTACGGGGTGGAATTTACCGCTGCCATTGCCCACAAAAATATATTCGCCACTCAGTTTCACCCTGAGAAAAGCCAGAAATATGGTTTGACTCTACTGAAAAATTTTATCGCCTGGAGCCCGGAAAAATAATGATCATCATTCCTGCAATTGATCTTAAAGATGGTAACTGTGTACGACTTTTCCAAGGTGATATGGAGCAAGATACCCTCTACTCCAACGATCCTGGAGCAACCGCAGCCAAATGGCAACAGCTGGGAGCAGAGCGACTGCATGTGGTGGATTTAAACGGAGCATTTGCTGGCAAACCGGTAAATGCTCCGGCAATTTCGGCTATTGTAAAAGCTCTGGATATACCCATGCAGCTTGGTGGTGGTATCCGCTCTTTGGCAACCATGGAGGCCTGTTTTGATCTGGGAATTCAAATCTGTATTTTGGGAACCATCGCGTGCAGAGATCCACAACTGGTAAAAGAGGCATGCAAGGCTTTTCCCGGACGTATCTCAGTGGGAATTGATGCCAGAGACGGCAAAGTAGCTGTTGAAGGTTGGGCAGAGGTTACCGATATTCTAGCCATCGACCTAGCCAAACAGTTTGAGGATGCTGGAGTGGCTGAGATAATTTTTACCGATATCTCAAGAGATGGTGCATTAACAGGCCCCAACACCCAAGCGACAATGCAGTTGGCTCAAAGTGTTGCAATACCCATTATACTATCTGGTGGTATCTCATCTATGGCTGATATTGAAGATGCCATTGCCAACTCAGGACCATTTGCCAACGGCGGTTCCATCTCAGGAGCAATTACCGGAAAGGCGATCTATGATGGCAGGGTGGATTTTGCCCAGGCAGTGAAACTCAGCAAGAAGAGTCGATAGCGTGGAACCTATTGAGCTACTTGGTTATTGTGCCGGATTTTTAACTGCTGGCTCCTTTTTGCCACAGGTCCATAAAACCTGGAAGACAAAATCCACCAAAGACATATCCTTGGGTATGTTTGCGGCATATGTTCTTAGTACGCTGTTGTGGATTATTTACGGTTATTTTATAAATGCGTGGCCTTTGATGGCTACCAACGGGGCTATTTTAGTTATGTCCTCGTTTATTCTTATCATGAAAATTAAATATAAATAGTGGGATAGTTATGCTGGCAAAACGCATTATTCCCTGCCTTGATGTTCGTGAGGGCCGGGTAGTTAAAGGGGTTCAATTTGAAAACCTGGTTGATGCTGGTGATCCGGTTGAGGTTGCCAAGCGTTATGACCTTGAAGGGGCTGATGAGTTGACCTTTTTGGATATTACCGCATCTCACGAAAACCGGGATACCATATTGGATGTGGTAAGAAGAACCGCTGAACAGGTATTTATACCTCTAACAGTGGGTGGTGGTATCAGGGTCAACCAGGATATCCGCCGCTTGTTAAATGCTGGTGCTGATAAGATCGGCATCAATACCGCTGCGGTGCATAGACCTGAGTTTGTAAAAGAGGCATCTGCCCAGTTTGGTTCCCAGTGCATAGTTGTTGCTATTGATGCCAAATGTGTAGAAAAAGATGGTGCTGGTGTTCCTGTACGGTGGGAGATATATACCCATGGCGGCAGAAACCCAACCGGGCTGGATGCCATAGATTGGGCGCGAAAAATGGAGGAGTATGGGGCAGGGGAGATATTGCTTACCTCCATGGACCGAGACGGTACAAAGATCGGCTACGACCTTGTTTTAACCAGAGCCATTGCCGAGGCGACCACCATTCCAGTTATAGCTTCAGGTGGTGTGGGAACCAAAGAACATCTCCTTGAGGGGTTGAGACAGGGTGGAGCAGATGCGGTTTTGGCTGCTTCAATTTTTCATTTTCAAAAATATACTATACCTGAGGTTAAAGAATATTTAACAAAAGAAGGTATTCAAATGCGTGTATAAAAACGTATAAAACATAGAGAGATAACGAGGAACAGATGTCTGAACTTTCAGAAGAGAATCTAAACAGCTTAAAATATAACGCCGACGGCCTTATCCCGGCAATTTCCCAGCAGTTTGATACAGGCGAAGTTTTAATGATGGCCTGGATGAACAAATCTTCCGTTGCCGAGACCCTAAAAACAGGGGTTGCCTGTTATTGGTCAAGGAGCAGGCAGAAATTTTGGAAAAAAGGTGAAAGTTCAGGACACATCCAGAAGGTAAAATCCATGCGTACCGACTGCGATAGGGATACCCTGTTGATAATGGTAGACCAAGCTGGAGTCGCATGTCACACAGGTCGCCACAACTGCTTTTATCTGGAGGCACAAAACGGCGAATGGCAAGAGATAGCCAAGCCAGAGCTGGACCCAGATGAGATTTATAAAAAGTAGTTGATAATCACTAGTTTGTTATTTTTATGCAAGTTGCGTAGCTGATACATACAACTTGCATGCTGTTATTTGTCAAAAAATTCAAGAAAATACGTACGTATTTGTAGGAGCGAGCTTGCTCGCAAAGATGTCTCCCCCCATCACGAGCAAGTTCGCTCCTACATGTAACTCTTCGCTTTATAAAGAACAATAATATAGTGTGCAAAACATTTTGACTTCCTTGATCTCAACCAAACTTGAGTGATCTGACCTACTTTTCAGTAACGCTAAAACTCCATTTTCTCCCTTCATAACTCAAAATTTTTTATATATTAATAAAAATCCAACTTTTATTAATGTTATATAACTGCGTGAAATGCTTGAAAAATCATCGGGAAAATTATAATTATATAGCCGTCATAAAAATTATAAATGACGATATTACTTGAAATTATCAGATAAACTAAATTATGATGTATATTAATTTTTAAACAACATTATAAACATGTACTAAAAGAGGTAATAAACAATGGGTTCCCAATTTGATTTAAATCTGATTGCCGATCATCAACCACTTTCACGTCCTGCATTTGCGCAACCATTGGATGTGGATGAGTACCGGATGGGGTATGAATCATTTAAATGCGACCATTGGGATGCCGAACGTTTTAAATCTTTTCGTCTTAGGTTTGGGGTCTATAGTCAACGTCAGGCCGGGCTATACATGCTGCGACTAAAGGTTCCCGGTGGCTCCTTGAGCCTTGAGCAGTTGGATGGGGTGGTGGCCATTGCAAAACATTATGGCAATGAACCTTTCAGGTTGACCACACGCCAGGATATTCAGCTCTATTCGTTGGATTTGGACGATATTCCTGAAATTTTGGCTGCTTTACAAAAAATAGGCATAACCACCAGAGAGGCTTCTGGTAACACCATACGCAATATAACCGTATGCCCCCTTGCCGGAAGCTGCCCCCATGAGCTGGTGGATGCCCAACAGGTTGCCGATGGATTGGCGAGCAGTTTTTTACGGGATGATCTGGTGCAAAATATGCCCCGCAAGGTGAAAGTTGCTGTCTCTGGATGTTCTGGAGATTGTGCCGCCACATTTAAAGATGATCTTGGCTTTATTGCCACCATCAAAGATGGCAAACAGGGTTTTAGGGTGGTTGCAGGTGGTGGTCTGGGCAGCTTGCCCCGTTTGGCGGTTCCCCTTATGGATTTTGTTGTTGAGGAGGAGTTGCCACGGGTGGTAGAGGCGATGGCTCGTGTCCATCACAAACACTCAAACCGTAAAGTTCGCTCCCGGTCACGGATAAAATTTTTGTTGGATGGTCTGGGAGAGGAGGGTTTTATCCAGGCTTTCCAGGATACCTTTGCCCAGCTTGGCAGATTAACCCCCAAACAGTGGCAAAAACTCCCTTGGAAAAATCCTAAAACTGCTCCTGACGAGCCGATTATCAACAGTGGTGTCGTAACAGAGGCAAAGGGCACTATTGCGTTGTTTGTAAAAGTTGTTGGTGGCGAGGTAAGTGGCGAGCATATGTCACAACTGCTGGCTTTGGTGCGAAGTGAAGGGGTTGAGAACATCCGTATCACCAGCAATCAGGAGATTCTCATCCGTGGTCTTGGTCATGTTGCAGCCAAAAACATAGCTCAAGGTGTAGAGGCTATCGGCTTTGTGGTGCGAAATAACAGTTTGCAACAAGATGATGTGCTCTCCTGTTCCGGCTCTACCACCTGCCCGTTGGCAATCTCCAACTCTCCAGCGTTGGCCCGTCAGTTTCGTAAAAGTAGCTTTGAAGATGGGCGGGTTATACGGATATCCGGTTGTCAGAACAGTTGCGCTCAACACCATCTTGCTGATTTTGGTCTCCACGGGGTCTCCAGACGTTTAAATGGTAAAAATGCCCCTTATTATCAAATAACAGTGGGGGGGAAACTCAACAACGGTGGCGAACTGGGCAGAGTTGGTCCTCTGGTTCCAGCATTTCTAGCACAAAAGGCTGTTGAGGTGTTGCGCAGAGCTTTTATAAATCAAAAGCAGGACAAAAACCTCGGCAGTTGGGCCGATAGAGTGGGAGTTGCAGGGATGGAGGAGTTGTTAAACCTAGAAACAGCAGTTGTCAGCACGCACCTGACGCAACCTATTGATTCATCTGGCATAACAGAGCAAAGTCTCATCACCAAAAAGGTGACTTCGATTTGCTCTGTTACACCAGCTAAACCAATATGTTACGCCATGTACGCACCGCCAACCGCCGTTTCTAGGTTAAACTCTGAGCTTAGTGAGCTTAATACAGAAGATACCAGATATTTTTATGATCTGGATGATAAAAATCCTTTTGTATTGTCCTCTGGTGCTGGTGGTGGTGGAGAGTGTGCGCAACCAGCTGTGGTGGCAGAGCATCTTGCCGATCTTGCCAAGGTGGGAATTAGCGATTTACAAAGGGCTATTGATGTTGATGATCGCAAACTGGCAATTCTTTATGCCCGGTCGGCTATTCTTTCTGGGGCTAAAAGGCTTCTTGAAGTTACCAGAATAAAGACAGATAGCCGTGATGATTCTTGGGTGGTGGAGATGGTCCACAGTTGGAACCGCAATAATCCTAAAATGTTGGCAACCCTTGATAAAGTTCTGGCATTGGTGGAGGCAAGTACACTGGGTGGTGATTTAAATGTACTGCTAAAAGGTATAAAGAGATGGAATATAATTGTCAGCCAAGCCATTGATTTAAAGCTGTTGGCACAAATACCAAAGGAGAAATCTGCATGAGTGTATCCTCACTGCCAAAATATGATTTTATCCAGCACCAAGATGAGTATATCAACAAAGAGTATGGACATCTCGATGGAGTGGAGCTGCTAAATGTGGTGTTAAAGGAGCTGTTTGTAGGTCGTGTTGCTGCTACCACCTCTTTTGGTACTGAGTCTGCGGTGCTGCTAGCCATGATTGCAAAGGTGGATAAACATACCCCGGTTATCTTTATCGACACCGGGAAACACTTTTCCTTAACCCATGATTATCGACAACAACTGACCCAATTTTTGGGTTTGAGCAATATCCAAGTTGTCGCCCCCAAAGCAGAAAATATAGATCGCCTTGATCCCAAAGGGGATCTCAACCAACGTGATGCAGATCTCTGTTGTAACCTACGTAAGGTAGAGCCATTGGATAGGGTTATTACCGGCTATGATGCTTGGATTACTGGTAGAAAACGCTATCACGGTGACGAACGTACCAAACTGCAATCCATTGAGACGGTAAATGGTCAAAGCAAGATAAATCCCCTTGCAGGTTGGGGTAAAACAGAGATTGACCGGGCCTTTGCCCAGTGGAAATTACCCCGGCATCCCCTTGAAAAAAGAGGTTTTCCTTCTGTTGGCTGTCAACCCTGTACCAATGCTGCCTCTTGTGGTGGCGGACTACGGGATGGGCGTTGGCGTGGAAGCAACAAAACCGAATGTGGCATTCACAAACCCCGATCAAACAGAGTTATTCCGTTAATTGTGAAATAGAATATTTTAAAATGGATTAGGAGTATTGTTGATATGTCATTGTCAATTGATAAACAAAATTTATGAAAGTGGTTTTTGCGCGCAGCCGATCATCGATGCAGCGTTGGCAAAACAGCGCAGATATTTATAATCCGCCTCAAGGAGATTTTGCTTTATGGGGTTTGGCAGCTGGTTTAAACGCCAATAACGGGTGACTAAAAAGGAGAAGAGGTGAGCGCGGTAGCGTAGCTTGATATTGTTAAAGCCGTTTTTTTTGATGATCTGTTTCACCTCTTTGCTGGTAAAACGCCGAATATGGGTTGGGTCCTCCCAAGTCCAACGCCGTTTGCCATCTTTTGTTGATTCTATCTGACCTGTCAACTTGCTGTAGATATGTTCAATGGAGAGAGGGTTGCCACAGGGGGTGGTCCATAAAAAAAAGCCCCCCGGTTTTAACAAACGGGATATATCTTGAAGATAGCTATCCACCTCTTCTACATGTTCCATAACCTCAATGCTGGCAATAAGGTCAAACTTTTGTCCTTCATCCTGGCAGTGATGGTTTTGTATCGGCAAAAGGTTGTTTTTGTATTGGGGATATTTTTTACCCAACTCCTCAAGGGCAATGGAGGAGATATCGGCAAAAAAGAGCTGGCTATCAGGATAAAGAGTTTGCCATATATCGGTGTGAAGTCCGGCCCCTGCGCCATAGTCTAACACCATAGCAACAGGCCCGGCTTGCATAATGTGGCTGGCAAAATGGTCTATACCCTTGGCCCGAGCCAGCTCTATACCGCTCATGGTACTGCGATAGCCCTCCTGATAAAGCCTGTCGTAATGTGCTTTATCGGCCATTTTTTTTGCCCGACTTCAACATCAATAATACCTCATTGTCTCTTTTTTAGTGGTCATTTTTAGGCATGGACTCTTGGATACGATGGAGGCTTTTAAGACGGTTTATGTGAATTTTTCCATCTTCTATAGCACCAAGAACCATGCACCCCGGCTCATGTTTATGGCTACAGTTGGAGAATCGACACCCTTCAAGATAGGGGGCGATATCCCGGAAAAAAGTGGCTACATTGTTACGGGAGACATTGTGCAGGCCAAATTCCCGCACTCCCGGTGAATCTATGAGGCTGCCACCGTTTGGTAGATGATAGAGCCTGGCTACTGTTGTTGTGTGTCGACCCATATTTGAGCTCTCTTTTACCTCACCTATGGTTGGCGCTCTCTCTTTTGGGACCCATTTATGCACCAAAGATGATTTTCCCACTCCAGATTGCCCGACAAAAATTGAGATTTTTTCTTGCAACATACTCCCAAGTTCAGAGATACCCAGGCCACTGGTAGCAGATATGGGTAAAATTGGATACTCCATGGTTTTATAGGGGGCCAGCTCCTCCATGATCTCTTCGGGATCTTGGGCTAAGTCCATTTTGTTTATCAGGAGTATAGGCCGAATTTTAGCTGCCTCTGCTGCAACCAGATAACGGTCAATAAGGCCGGTATTTAGATGGGTACTTGTTGTTATTATAAATATCTGGTCAATATTGGCAGCTATTGTTTTAAGTCGTCGATATGGTCCTGGGCGTTGCAATATGGAGTGCCTATCGATAACCGCAGTGATAACGCCCTGTTGGGAGTTGGCTTTTTGCCAGATAACCCGATCACCACATACTGGCTCAATCCCTGCCGTCTCTCTAACGGCACAACGACAACCCACCCCAGAACTATCCTCAACCTCCACATTCAGACCAAAGTGGGCGATGACCATACCCTCTTCAGGTTTACCAAGGTCAGCCTGTTTTAAAATATCCCAATTCTCCTCTTGCCGAGCAGTGATTTGGTCAGAACGGCGTTGCCTTATGGCGTTTATGCGCTCTTTTTGTCTCTGGTTGATGGTTCTTGGGGTTTTTTTGCGCGGCATAAATAGTAGTGTCCTAATGGAGCATATATGTTAAAGTGCTCAGGTTGAATTTGATTCTATTTGTTTATTTGGTTGAGGCACAAGTTAAATATGCAAAATTCTCTTTTTGGACTACTGCGTTCTGTGTTGTATGTTCCTGCTAGCAATCAAAAAGTGCTCAAAAAGGCTCCTCACCTAGATGCCGACTGTCTGATCCTCGATCTTGAAGATTCAGTACCTGAACAGCAGAAGGAAAATGCTAGAGCCTTGGCACTAGAGACTCTTAACGCGGTTGAATCCAAGGATATATTACGTACTGTACGAATTAACGCTTTAAACAGCGAACTTTGGATGGATGATGTCCAGGCCATCTTTGATGGTCGGCCTGATGCACTGGTGGTTCCAAAAGTTGATTCAATCGCCTCTTTGCAAAAACTGTTTGACCTTCTCACAGGGCTTGAGGCCAACCACCCTGGAGGTTTTACCTGTAGTGTTTGGGCTATGATTGAATCACCCCTTGGGGTTATCAACGCCTACACCATCGCCAAACATCCCCGGATAAGTTTGTTGGTTATGGGAACATCCGACCTGGGAGCAGCCCTTGGGATTGCTCCCACTGTAGAGCGTGGGGGGATGGCAGTTGCTCTACAGCAGACGGTACTAGCAGCCAAAGCAGCTGGAGTGGGAGTTATCGATGGGGTCTTTGTCGATTTAAGGGACCCCCAAGGATTTGCTGACCAGTGCCGCTATGGGGCTGCTTTGGGTTTTAACGGCAAAACAGTTATTCATCCCAGCCAGGTTTTACCAGCAAACCAGCTTTTTTTACCCAGTAAAGCTGAGATAGAACATGCCAAAACAGTTTTGCATTCATGGCAAAAGGCATATGAACAAGGTGAGGAAATATGTCTGGTGGATGGGGTGTTGGTGGAAAGACTACATGCCAGAAGAGCTCTAGAAATCTTAAAAAGCGTTAATGAAATGGTGGAAGTAACCGATCTATAGTATTTAACGAAGACATAATTTCTGGATGCACATACTGTTTTATGTTTAAATGGGGTCTGCTCTTAGTGATTCATAAGAGGGGGCTTGTACGGCAAATCAAAGGTTGTGTATCCTAAATTATTTGGCTCATAAAGTACATACTAGCATATTTTTTTCGTTAGGTTGTTGCTTCTTGCCGCCCGTTTTAGGTTATAGCTGCCATGGATAGATGATAATAGCTACGGGGATGAATTTATGAAGTTGCAGGCAAAGACGACACTTTTAACTGTCTCCCTTTCCGGTGCTATGATTGTCCTGCTTATTACTGTTAGCCTTGTATCCTTCCGCTATTTTTCTTTATCAACAGCTAAAGATCACGTTCGTTCCGCCGCCGAGATTGTCCGGGTAAGTCTCACAGAAGCCATGATCAATGGTGTCATAAAACAGCGTCTGCAGTTTTTAGAAAGGTTGAGTGAGGTTGACGGTCTTCTGGTTGCCAGGGTTATACGTGGTCCCCATGTGGTTGCCCAGTTTGGTGAAGGGTTTGAAGGGGAGCAGGTTGCCAACTCCTTTGAAAGAGAGGTTTTAACAACAGGTAAAGCAATTTTCAACATGGTTGAGGGTGAATCTGGCCCCACATTTCAAGGGACCATACCATTTGTGGCTACCAATGTTGGTACTCCCAACTGTCTGGCCTGTCATAAAGTTATAAATGGTACAGTACTTGGAGCCATAACAATTCATCTCTCCATGAGCCGTTTAAAAGAGGAGGCTCTTATAACCATCAGCATTATGTTTGTGATTGTTTTGGTGTTTGCCTCATTTTTTACCTATTTTTTTCGTATGCAGATATCCCCTGTTGTGCAGACAGCTCAAGGGGTTTCCGATGTGGTTGCCAAGGCCAAAGATGGTGATTTCAGTGGTCGTATAGATTATAGAGGCTCTGACGAAATGGGTGTAATCGCCAGAGATTTAAACCAACTAATGGAGCATCTGCAAAATAATCTGGGTAACATAAGCCATGATGTCTCACGCTTGATGCGATATGAGTTAAAGGGCAACACAAACTTGATAACCACCACCACTGAAATGGTGGAGACCCTATTGGAGGTTTCCCAGTTCAAGCAGGCGGTTGAAGAGGATCAGACCATTCAAGAGGTCTATACCCGTATCGGTTACATGTTGATGGAAAATTTTGGTATTAAAAATTTCTCAATTTATGAGGTCAGCAACGATAAGGAGTATATCAAGCCGGTAATGGTTGATGGAGATGTTGATGGAGATTGTCGTTGGTGTAACCCAGAGGTGTTGCATCAGGCTGACTCCTGTCGTGCCCAGAGAACAGGCCACATAATTGACTCCATCGAAAATGAGTTTATCTGTAGTAAGTTTATGCACGATGAGCCAGTTGATGAACCTGTTGGGCATCTGTGTATACCAACTTTTCACTCCGGTATAGTTGGCAGTATTATTCAGATTGTCATCCCGCGACAGCATGGTCATCTCTACCAAAAATTGATGCCATTTATCAGGGTTTTCTTACGAGAATCTGCATCTACCGTCGAGACCAAGCGGCTTTTGGATACCTTGCGAGAAACCACCCTGCGAGATGCTCTGACCGGGCTGCATAATCGGCGTTTCTTGGAGGAGTATTTAGAGACTCTACTGGCAACCACCAAGCGTAAAGAGCAGCGTCTATCTTTTCTGGTGATGGATCTAGACCATTTTAAAGAGGTAAATGATACCTACGGGCATGATGTTGGTGATTTGGTGTTGAAGTCTCTGGGTTCACTGTTTACTGCTCAGGTACGAAATTCAGATCTTGTCATTCGTTTTGGCGGAGAAGAGTTTTTGGTTATCTTACAAGAGAGTGAGGACTATTCCGGTCGCCAGCTGGCTGAGAAAATCCGCCAAGCTGTAGAAAAGCTGGCTATCCAGATTCCAGGTGAGGTATTACGTAAAACCATATCCATAGGTGTAGCAGGTTATCCATCTGATGGTGAGGATCTGTGGGATGTCATAAAAGCAGCGGATTTGGCTCTTTATGAGGCAAAACGTAAAGGGCGAAATCGGGTAGAGGTATACAGCAGTAATTTACAAAATTTGGATGCTGTGCAGAAGTAGCAATGGTTGGTATGTGAAATGTCGAATTTTTTGTGAGTGGTAGTTTAAATTAATGTTACTACGCAGATTCAGGCACTATATATCCAGGTGGTCGCTCTTGTTGTTGATAACAGAGTTTCTCACTGCGATAGTCGCATTTTATGTGGGCATTAATGCCCGATTTATGATCGATGTGCGACCTCTGGATGAATTTCATGAAGATTTTCTTTTACTTCGTGCAATTTTTTATGCCTGTATCATTCTCATAAGTATGGCTGCAACTGGTCGTTATCAGCGGTTGATGGTTGATGGTTTTATCGACGAGTCACTACGGGTCGGCTTGAGTTTTGTGATAGGCACAGTTGCTTTGAGCCTGATTTTCTACTCTTTCCCATCCCTGTTTATTGGTCGTGGTGCTTTTGCTCTGGCTCTGATATTCACCTTTTTCCCATATCTCTTCATAAGAAAGTTCTTTTACGATTATATGTTGGATTTAAGCCTTATAAAAAGGCGGGTCATGGTGTTTGGAGCGGGGGAAAACGCCTGCCTTATTGCTAATTTATCTCTAAAAACACCTAGCAATTTCAATGTTATAGGTTATTGGCAGCTACCAGGGGAGGCTACGCATATCAAACGTGAACATATCTGCCCTGGCGATGAAAAACTTGTCGATTGGGTGCGAAAACACCAAATAGATGAGATAGTTATCGCCCAAGATAGTGAGTTTCCCAAAGATATGATGAAGGATATCTTGGATTGCAAATCTGATGGTGTGTTGATTGTAGATCTACCGATATTTTTTGAGCGAGAGAGCTATATAATCAATATGGATATTCTAGATCACCAATGGTGGGTGCTTCACTCCAATGGTGTTGATCAGGGTTCCGGGCAGGAAATATTTAAAAAAATATTTGATATTTTCTGGAGTTTGGTCTTTCTCGGGGCGACTCTACCCCTCATGCTCTTAACATCTCTGGCAATATTGATAGAGAGTAGAGGGCGGGGTCCGGTTTTTTATGTACAGGAGCGAGTTGGTTTTAATGGGCGGATTTTTTCTGTTATGAAGTTTCGTAGTATGCGTACCGATGCTGAACAGGATGGTGTAGCTCGTTGGGCCCAAGAGGATGATAACAGGATAACTTTTGTCGGTGAGTTTATTCGTAAAACCCGTCTTGATGAGCTACCACAATTTATCAATGTGTTACGGGGGGAGATGAGTTTCATCGGGCCAAGACCGGAAAGACCGGTTTTTGTAGAGATTCTAAAAAAGAAAATACCTTATTACACAGAACGTTTACGGGTAAAACCTGGTATCACTGGTTGGGCTCAGGTGCGGTATGGATATGGCTCATCCGAGGCAGATGCCGCAGAGAAGTTAAAGTACGATCTATATTATGTAAAAAACCACGGCATCTTTCTCGATCTTTTGGTATTGATCTACTCCGTTGAGGTTGTGCTTTTTGGTTCTGGTGCTACCGGACCCAGAGATGAACAGCAAAATCAGTGATCAAACAGTGTTAAATATTAAATAGTTCAATATTTCCCAGGATATTTGTATTATTCTGGGCCGACTTATTTACCCTACATATTGCCTTTCGTTTGAAACCTCATTTTTTGCCATAAAAATTCCTTTGCGAACCAATCATTTAATAGGTAAAATCACTAATTAACGAAATATTAGAGTGAACTCTATACTTAATAGGGGTAGATGTTGTACAATCACCTGATTATCCCTTGGTGGGTTGCCATCTTTAGGTAGGATTGTCACTGGCTTGGGATATTTAGGATGTTGTTATAAAGGATGTTGGTTTTCTTTCACTAAAAGGCGGTGACACTTAAGATGGTTTTTTATCTGTAGTCACTTCCTATATTTACCAAGGTATTACGCTGTTAAAGTATGCAGCAGGATATTGCACTAAGAGACCTCTATTATCAGGTATTGATCTACCTGGGGGGTATGTGGCGTCATCGGTGGCATGCCGTTCTATTGGCGTGGTTTATCTGTCTGGCAGGATGGGTGGCTGTTGCTATGATGGACGATCAGTATGTCTCGTTTGCCAGGGTTAAAATTGAAGACCCCCGTGAGAGCATAAAAGAGTTTCTCGCCCAAGATTCCGGTGCTATGGATGTTACCAGAGAGGCTAGGAAATTTCTCAACGGTCTTCTATCCCGTAATAATCTTCTTGGTGCTATCAGCAAGACAGATCTTGCCTTTAGTGTCAACAACGACAGAGAGACCGAAGAGATGCTCAACACTCTTCGCGCCCAACTTACTGTCTCTGCCTCAGGTGGTAGTGTCTACACCATCAAACACCGTCACAACAAACCGCAAATTACCCAGCAGGTTGTAGCATATTTGGTTGATCTTCTTCCCCGGGATAAAGTTAACGAGTTTCTCGGCGGACAGGCCCAGGCGGCAAAGAAATTTTTGCAGGCCCAGGTTGAAGAGTACGAGTCCAAGGTGAGTAAGGCTGAGCAAGAGCTGCGAGCCTTCAAAAAGAAACATGTAATGATTCTTCCTGATAGTCAGGGTGGCTATTATGAGCGTTTGCAAAAATTCTCCAAGCAACAGGAGGAAGATAGCGCCCTTGTTGTGACATTGCAAAAACGTCAGGAAGAGATGGAAAGGCAATTGCAAGATCTAAAGAAGCAGAAAAAGGTCGAGCCAAAATTTGAAGAAGAAGAGCCTGTAGATGAGCGTGTTGTTGCTTTAAATGCCAAATTAGATAAACTTTTTTCCCAATATTATCTTATGGGTGGGGAGAGACGACCTCTCTACACTGAGAGCCATGCTGAGGTTATTGCCATACGCAAGGCGATAGCAAGAATTGAAAAACAGCGGGAAGAGGAAAAGTCCAATATTGTAGAAGAGGAGACTGAATCTGAAAGTTGGGAGTTGGAGGCAAATCCAATTTTTAGAAAATTAAAGATGGAGGCAAGTGCAATTGATCTTGAACTGGCCTCTGTTACAGCAAGACAGGCAACAACCGCAGATCAGATAAAAAAACTCAAGGAGTTGGAGGATGTTATCCCGGCAATGGAGAATAAACTATTCCGTCTCCAGGGATATCTAGACCAGAAAAAAAATAAGATGCTCAAAATGTTGAGTAAAGAGACACAGGCAACAGAAACTGCTGAAATTGAGGCCCGTTTAAGTCGCTTTGTCCGTTTTCGGGTTCTTAGCAAGCCAGCTCTTCCCAGAAGGCCAGTTGGTCCAAAGCGTACACTATTCTCCACTGTTGTTTTAATTGGTGCTATATTGGCGAGTGTTACATTGGCTCTTTTTCTCGCCATTGTTCGTCCTGTGTTTGATTCTCCAGGTTCTTTAAAACGGGTGTTGGGACTGCCAGTGTTGGGAATGGTCTCCATGGTGGATGAAGGTTTTGGGCAAAACTGGCTCAGATCGACACTGTTTTTTGTTTTTTCAGTGGCATCGCTGTTTATAGTTTATGCTGGTCTGGTATTTTTAGAACCAAGTTTTTAATTAAAAAGCAGTTTTTAATTTAAGATCTCCTGTTAATGCACTGATAATGGGTTAAGGCATATGTCAGAAGCGTTGGTCCGCAAAAAGGTACTATTAGATTTTGAAAAGCTTCGGGCAAAGGGGATTTTGACCCCTGATACTGGGAGAAGTGTTGTTGCTGAGGAG
Source organism: Magnetococcales bacterium (assembly GCA_015232405.1). Classification (GTDB taxonomy): domain Bacteria; phylum Pseudomonadota; class Magnetococcia; order Magnetococcales; family JADFYX01. Next base: position 38,421 of record JADFZS010000001.1, read on the forward strand.
TATCGGGTTATCAAACGCCCTCTGCTTTTAAAAGCTAGTCAATCTGACAACAACAAGGATCGTCCAAAAAAATTGATGATGGTGACAAGTGCTTTCCCAAAAGAGGGTAAGACATTTACTGCCATCAATCTTGCTATGAGTTTAGCCGCTGAGATGGATTCAACTGTTCTATTGGTGGATGGTGATGTTGCTAAACCTTCTGTAAGTAGAATTCTCGGTTTTAAATCAAAAATTGGCCTTATTGACTGCTTGATGGGTAAGGTTTCCGACTATACAGAAGCGGTCATACGAACCAATGTACCAAAATTGATGATCCTCCCCTCGGGTCGTAGACACCATCATGCAACAGAGCTGCTAGCTAGTGATAGCATGCGGATTCTGCTCAAAAAAATGATGCAAGACCCCAACCGTATCATCGTCTTTGACTCGCCACCACTATTACTAACAACCGAATCAAGGGAGTTGGCCCGGGCCATGGGGCAGATTGTGGTTGTTATTGAGGCAGAACGCACACCGCAAAATGCTGTTAAAGATGCTCTGGGACAGCTGGAAGATTTAGAAATAGTCGGTTTGGTTTTAAACAAAACCCGCAGACGAGGCCGTGGTGGATATTACTATTATGGCTACGGTGGTTACGGTGGCTACGGTGGCTATGGTGGCTATGGTGGCTATGGTGGTTATGGTGGTTATGGTGGCTATGGTGGTTATGGTGGTTATGGCGGCTATGGCGGCTATGGAGGTTATGGAGGCTATGGTGGTCAAGATGGTAAAAAGAGGGGTAGAAAGCGCAGAAAAAAAGGTTTGATCAAACGTCTGTTGGGCATGTAAAACCCAAACCTTGTAAAAATGATATTATTCAATATGGGTCATGTGTAACCATTTGAAATAATAGTAATAGTATGGAAAAAGACCTAAGCCAACAAGGTTGCTGCTACCTGTTTTAGTTCCAAAAGCTGAACCTGTATTTTTACCATTTAGTCAATCACAGCAGTTATTTCCTGGATAAAGAGCTGGTAATGCCCGTGTCTTCACCTATTATTTGCGTCGTTGGAGCGCGACCTAACTTTATGAAAATGGCTGCAATTCTGCCAGCCTTAAAGGGGGGAGACTCTCCTCTAAATACCTATCTGGTCCATACTGGTCAACACTATGATGCAGCCATGAAGGATGCTTTTTTTCACCAGCTGGATATACCCTCACCCGATATAGACCTTGAGGTTGGCTCAGGAACCCATGCAGTTCAGACAGCGGAGATCATGCGCCGTTTTGAGCCTATCATAGATTCGCAAAACCCTGGAGCTGTATTGGTGGTTGGTGATGTAAACTCAACCATAGCTTGTGCATTGGTGGCAGTTAAAAAGGGTGTACCTGTTATACATGTTGAGGCTGGGTTGAGAAGTAGGGATAGGACCATGCCTGAGGAGATCAACAGAATTTTGGTCGACCAACTATCGGATTATCTTTTTACTACAGAAAGAGTGGCTCTGGATAATTTAACCAGTGAGGGTATTAGTGAAAAAAAGGTCCATTTTGTTGGTAACGTAATGATAGATACCCTGTTAAGGTTATTGCCAAAAGCACCTGAGGCTAGCTCTATATTGGCAAAACTTGCCAGTGATGTACCTTTTAAGGCTGAGTCTGGTAGTTATGGTCTGCTGACAATGCACCGCCCTTCAAATGTTGATAAGGTAGAGGTTTTGGAGGGGTTGTTACGTCAATTGGCTAGTATTAGCAATGAAATACCGCTGATATTTCCAGTTCACCCCAGAACTAGAGCGCAAATCAGACGTTTTGGTTTGGAAGATATTTTACTGGAATCCAACCTGCTGGCTCTTCCTCCCATTGGCTATTTGGAAATGTTGGGGCTGATGAAAGGTGCCAGGGTTGTACTTACCGATTCCGGGGGTATTCAAGAAGAGACCACAGCTCTTGGTATCCCTTGTGTTACCATTCGGGAAAATACCGAGAGACCGATAACTGTTACATCAGGAACAAATACCCTGGTGGGAACCGATAAAGCAAAAATTCGTGGTGCTGTTATGGAGGTGCTGCAAGGGGGTGGCAAGGCAGGACGCATACCTGAATATTGGGACGGCAAGGCGGCTTTGCGAATTGCTGCTATCTTGCAAGATGGTTTTGCAGATGTCTGTGCCAGATAGTCAGATCCCTTCCAAGCCAGATTCGAGAATTAAAAACGAATCTGCCATGATAAATGCCATGAGTGTGGATGTTGAGGATTATTTCCAGGTTGCAGCTTTTGAAGATCATATCCCCATTGAAAAATGGAATGATTGGCCTGCTCGGGTAGATACCAATACCGACTATATGCTTGATATTTTTGCCAAATATGATGTTAAAGCTACATTTTTTATCTTGGGCTGTGTGGCAAAGAGTTATCCGGCACTATTACGACGTATCGTTGATGCAGGTCATGAGGTGGCTGGTCACGGTATGAACCATGTGCGTATTTTCCGTCAGACTCCAAAAGAGTTTATGGAAGACATCGTCACCAGCAAAAAAATACTTGAAGATATTGGAGGTAAAAAGGTTGTCGGCTATCGAGCACCAACCTACTCCATCAACCAAGAGACTATATGGGCGTTGGATCTCCTCTATGAGGCTGGCTATCGATACAGCTCAAGTATCTACCCGGTTTATCACGATCTTTATGGTATGCCAGATGCCCCACGTTTTCCCTATTATCCCCGGCAAGATAATGATTCAGCACAAAGGGGAATTTTAGAGATTCCCATCACCACAACCGTTATTGCAAACCGTCGTATACCGTGTGGTGGTGGAGGCTATTTTCGTCTTTATCCTTTGGCTTTTACCCGCTGGGCTTGGAATAGAGTTAACGATGAGGGTCAGCCTGGGGTATTTTATTGCCACCCTTGGGAGTTTGACTCCTACCAACCACGGGTAGAAAATTTGGATTGGAAGACACGTGTAAGACACTATCTTAATCTGGGAAAGAAGATGGAGAGCCGTTTTAAAAAAATGTTGCTTGCCTACCGTTGGGATAGGATGGATCGGGTCTATGGAGAGCTGATCAAGTGATTGACAGAGATAGCAAACCACAGGGTTCTGTGCATGTGAGGTTGCTTGGAGGTGATGAGGATGGAGCTAAGTGGGACAGTTTTGTGATGAGCTGTTCCAACGCTACTTTTTTTCATCGTGAGGGGTGGCGGAGGGTAATTAAGGCAGCTTTTTCCCACGAGTGTCATTATCTGCTAGCAGAGGATGGAGGCAACATTGTTGGTGTTCTGCCTTTGGTTCGTCAACGTAGTCTGTTATTTGGTGATGCGCTTATCTCAACCCCTTTTTGTGTCTATGGTGGGGTAGCAACTAATAGGGATGATGTGCGCTGCGCTTTGGAGGAGAGAGCAGCAGCCATGGCGGACAGTATGGGTGTTGCCTATCTTGAGTGTCGCAACCGTTCATCCAGTAATGCAACATGGCCGACAAAAGATCTCTATTGTGGTTTTTCCAAGGCTATTTCAGCTGATCCCCAAGAAAATTTACTCGCCATTCCCCGAAAACAACGAGCAGAGGTGCGCAAAGGTATAAAAAAAGGGTTGCTTGGCGAGTTGGAGCAAGATATCGCTGGGGTCTGTTATGATATTTACTCCCAGAGTGTGCGCAATTTAGGCACGCCGGTTTTTTCTCGGCAATATTTTTTTATTTTAAAGTCGATTTTTGGTAACGATTGTGATGGGTTGGTGATACGCCATGGAGGTAGAGCTGTTGCTGCTGTTGTGAATTTTTATTTCCGTGATGAGGTGTTGCCATATTATGGGGGGGGAATTGCAGAGGCTCGAAGTTTGGGGGCAACCCATTTTATGTATTGGGATTTGATGGCCCATGCCAGCCGGGAGCGAGGAGTAAAAACATTTGACTTTGGTCGCAGTAAAAGAGGTAGCGGTTCATTTGCTTTTAAACAATACTATGGCTTTACCCCTGAGCCACTACTGTATCAGTATCATCTTGTTGGTCATAACTCCATACCTGATATCTCACCTAACAACCCAAAATACCGTATTTTTATAAATATTTGGAAGCGACTACCCCTCTCGGTATCCCAGTTTATCGGTCCATGGATAGCAAAAAATCTGGGATAGTAAAATGGGCAAAAATTAGCGCATACTGGTTTATGGTATCAATGTTGTTAGTAAAATAGAGTGTGTGGTATCCTTATGTGAGATGCAAACCTGTGCGGGAAAAGATATTTTTAACTTGAAATTACCCTTAAGGCATAAGTTGTGAAATACCTAGATGGAATAATATTGAAATGAGTGGAGAGAGCAGTTATTCCCCTTTGGGAATTTCGGTTATAATTGCCAACTATAATGCAGGAGAAAAACTGCGTGACTGCCTTGCAAGCCTGTTTGCTTGGGACTATCCAACTTATGAAGTGATTTTGGTGGATGACGCATCTTCCGATGACTCTGTGGCAATTGCCAGGGAGTTTCCGGTTCGTATAATGGAGATGCAGGGAAATCTAGGCAGTGGCATCTGTCGCCATAAGGGGATATTAGCATCTAAGTTTGATACGGTATTTGTTATTGATGCCGATACGGTAATGCCGAAGGATGCTCCTTACAGAATTGACAATGCAATTCAAAAAGAGGGTTTTGATGGAGTAATTGGGGTTGTTGATACAGCGCTTAATCCAGGAATTGTGCAAGATTGGACTGTGCTGGAGATCTGTTTTTTAGCAGAAAACAGTAGTGATGATCCCCATCAATTTTTTATCTGTCTATGTGGAGCGATAAAAAAAGAGGTCTATCTTGAAAATGGGGGAATGTTTCACAGAGATCTCGATGATGTTGAGTTTAGCGGCAGATTATCAGCAAATGTACGATTAAAAACTGATAAGGAGCTAAACTTCTCCCACTATTACTCTCCATTTTTCAGCTCAATGGAGAAATTTTTCCGCCGTACCTACCACTATATCCAACTTCCCAAACCTCCAAAGTCAGCATGGGTTACAGCAGATAGAAAATGGGCTATTTTAGCCTCTTTGCTTACCACTCTAACTACTGTCGTTGCAGGGGTGACAACTGTAGCCGACCTTCCTGAATTTAGTGGACCTTCAGCCGCAGCAGCTATCTTTTTTCTGTTTTTGTTTTATTGGTTTTCAATACCAGCTCTACTTTTTGCTGCTAAAAAGAGAGGGTTTTGGTTTGCACTTGGTAGCAGTGTTGTAAAATTTTTTATGTCTCTCTCTATTGCTGTGGGAGGTGTATTGGGTGTGGCTAGAAGTTGGGCAAAAAAAGTTTGGCGGTGGTTTTTACGTAGAAGCGGTCCATTTAGGATCTACCTACAAGCAAATCTTCCTACTTATATTATTCTCTACATTACATCTCGTTGTAACAGCTACTGTAGCTACTGTTTTCAATATGAGATTCTCAACAAACCTGAGAGAATCAAAGATGAGTTGACTTTGGCAGAGTATGAACGATTGGCGAGATCAATGCCAGTACTAGAGCATTTAACCCTTGGGGGTGGAGAGCCTTTTTTGCGTAAGGATATTGCTGATATTGCAATAGTTTTTCACCAACATACCGGAGTAAGCAATATAAGTATCCCATCCAATGGATTAAACCCCAACGGTCTTGAAAAACAGGTGACAAAAATTCTTGAGAGCTGCCCTGGGCTCACTCTCAAAGTTGCCCTGTCTGTGGATGGTATCGGTAAAGAGCATGATCAGTTACGTGGGGTTGCTGGCAACTATGAGAAACTATTGGAGTGTGATCAACGACTAAGCAGGTTGAGGCAGCGTTTTTCAAATCTCTATTATATTGTCAACACATGCTACAGCAAAAAAAACCAGGAGAGTGTTTTTAACACTTTGGAGGAAAACGTAAAAAGCTTCTCGAATGATATTCAATCATTAACCCTGGTGCGCGGGTGTGTCTCTGATGGGGATGAGTCCAAGGATGTGGATATATTCTCTTACAACCAAGTGGTAGATTATATTGCGGATATTCAAAAAATTCAGCGTAAAAAGCCATTGGCATTCATGGAGCGTATTCACCAAGGTCTACAAGAGGAGTGTCGTAGTTCAATAAGAAGCCAGATAGCTACAGGTAAAGGTAAATATTTGTGCACTGCAGGTAAGACCATGGCAATTGTCGATGATATTGGCAATGTCAACCCTTGTGAGATTCTCTCTTCAAAATTCAGGTTTAACAATCTGCGAAATTTTGGGATGGATTTAGGTGAACTGCTAAAAGATGATAAGGTAAAAAAGATCATCAACCAAATTCGTGATGAACGCTGTTTTTGCACCTGGGAGTGTGCACAGCTCAACAGTATCGTTTTTTCAATCACCGGGTGGAAGAATATACTCTCTCGAGTTTTTGCCAGTGACACCCTTCCCGTTGCTGATGGTAGTCAAACAGCTTTAAAAGAGTACCATATAGATCGTATACAAAAGGACAAAGGGAGTAAACCAACCATTCCCATTCATCCCATGACCAGCCAGGGTGATTCCAGCAACCCATTTCTTTAGCTTGGGATAATAATCTTTTATAGTTAATTCAAGCCAAAGTCGGACAAAAAAATGTTTTTATTATTATGGGTCAAGGGAGATTATCTCCCTTGTGGGTTTGGGCAAGGCCCAAGGTTCTGCCTTTGTTTTTAAGCCTTTACATTTAAGAGCGTGGGGGGGTGGGGCCTGCAATACCTCCCAAGGTTTTGCTTGTGAATGTATACTTTTTATTTGAAAACACTATACATCGGTAGCAGGGTATCATTATTTTAAACCCACATAGCAACATTCCCGCTGCTGCGGGAAGCCTATGTGTATGAAGATGTAAAATTTAAAAAATTTGATATGGTACAAGTTTGTGGGGTTTGTGAGGGATACTACTCTTGCCAAACAGGGTTTACCACTGCGGTAACACGGAGTTCGTGATTTCCGTTTTGAATAGCGGTGCTAGGAAACTGTCTGACATTGTCGCCAATATGGTAGTTCTCCTGATCATCACTGAAAATATACCAGCTCTTTGATGTTTTTGATGCGTTTTCTCTTGCTTCAACGACAGCTTCGTTATAAGTCATTTTTCCCCCCGCAGAATTTTACAGATATGCTCATTATTAAAAATTTAGATTTATGTTAAAAAAATAAACAGTTAGATCTAATATTCGTTAATATTCTAATCTAATATTCGTTAATAGTCCAATCTAATCTTCATTAATATGGTTATTCTAACATCCGTTAATAAATGTTGCCAATGAAGAAACCAAGTCTCTCAACTCAAGGTTGCTACATATTGCATGGAACTTGGGCAGAAGACAAGAGAAAAAATATATTTTTTAACTTTTTGGAAAATAAAGAAAATTTAGCGATGTTATTGTTAAGAAAATGAAAATTTTCTTAACCTTGAAACCCCTTGACATTTATAAAATGTAATAAAAAAAAAGGCTTGAAAAAATAAAAAAATAACGAAAGCTACTGAAAAGCTGGCAGATTTGTTGGCTCACTATGTTTGGTTTATCAAGGGGCAGTTTTTTGTCGCAGCTGTAAAATATCTTAGCTCACTGTTGAAATTATTTACTTATATGTGAAAATAGCAATGTTTCTTGTAATTATGCTCTTAATAAACAGAGCTGAGTTGCTAATAACATGTTTAGTAGGGTATTGTGCTAACTTTGTTGATGTTCATTAAATATTGGTAAATTATTTGGAGTTTTAAGTTGGAAAGTACAAAATCGGCTATCGAGCCGTCCCTCTTGGCACAAATTGAGGCGAGTAGGGATGTAAAACAGCGAATATTGGATGATTCATCCTCTCTTCAAAGTATACAGTCAGCTTGTGACCTGGCTCTGGCCTGTTATAAAGGGGGGGGGAAGCTTCTGGTGGCTGGTAATGGTGGCTCCGCGGCGGATGCCCAACATATAGCAGGTGAGCTGGTTAGCCGTTTTTTCTTTGATCGTCCTTCACTACCAGCAATCGCTCTAACTACTGATAGCTCTATTATGACAGCTATTGGTAATGATTATGGCTATGAATATCTCTTCTCCCGGCAGATTGAGGGTAATGGGGTTGAGGGGGATCTTTTTTTGGCAATCACCACATCGGGTAATTCACCAAATATTCTTGAAGGTATCAAAGCTGCCAGGAAGAAAAATATGCAGGTAGTTGGTTTAACAGGGGAAAAAGGAGGCAAGATGGTGGATTTGTGTGATGTCTGTATCAAAGTGCCATCCACCATTACCCCACGTATACAAGAGGGTCACATCTTGGTTGGTCATCTTTTGTGTGATTATATTGAAAAATCAATGTTTACACCCAGTGATTGATTAACAAAATATTATTACTTTTTACAAAAAACTTAACATAAGGATGAAATAATGAAAAAATCTTTTATAGTCGGCAGTTTCATGGTGCTGTCCCTGATTTTTTCCGGGTTGGCTAGCGCATCTGCCAGTGTGGAGCAAGGGCCATTTAATTCTGATGAGTTAGAAAAATTTATCACCGATTATTCTGTCATGACCAAGTGGCAATCACCCAAGGGTCACTATGTCGGTAATTTAGACAGCCCATGGGTAATGGCTGGTATGCAGTATAACAGCGAGTTTGCCAAAAGTTTGGAAGATAATGGGTGGGATGCCAACCGCTATTTTTATCTGCTAAACCATGTAAGGCAAGGGGTTGATGATGAGAAGTCCAGACGTAGAGCCAAGCAGTTGGATGAGGCCATAAACCGTCAGATGGCAGAGATGGCTGCAAGAATGGCTGCTCAACAAAAAAAGTTTGAGGAACAAAAGCAGGAACAAAACAGAAGGGCTGAGGCTTGGATCAAAGACCAGTTGGAGGCCCAGAAAAAGCAGGTACGCAGCAACCCCTATATGCACCCACTCCAGAAGCAGAGAATTCTGGAATTTTTAGACCGCTCCTCCAAAGAGGCAAACTGGGTCTCAGCACCACAGGCAAGTTATGAACAGGCCCGCGCCCAGTCCCAAGCCAGACAGAAAGCTTGGGAAGAGTCATATCGCCAATCGATAAAAAACAACCCACACATTCCTGTGCAACAGAAGATAGCTATTCTAGAAGGGTTGGACAGAGCCAGCAAACCTGTTGAGGTTACTCCACCAATTGCGATGCCAACCCAAGAGGAGATGATGGCTAGAATGCAAGAGCAGCGCAAGGAGTGGATTGAGATGCAGATAGCTCGGGTACAGAGCAACCCTGGGTATTCAGAAAAACAGCGTAATAGGATCATCAAGCGTCTACAGAGGTTTGCTAATGAGGTTGTCAAAGGGGCTGACAATAGCTCCTCATTTGGACTACCTGATGTGGAAAAAGAGCTTATTGCCAAAAATTATGACCGTCTGGTTAAGTTGTTGAAGGTTAAATAACTGGACTATGGTAGCTAAATTATCCTCATTTTTACTTATGCTTATGTTGCTCTGGCCCTCTCTTACCCTAGGGGAAGAGATGGCTGGACAACAAAAAGCTATTAAAGTGACGGTAAAACCTCTGCAATCACTTGTGACCCATCCCCAGGACGATGCAACAGCCACGGTTGTTAGTTTAAACACCACGCAAATATCACCAGAGGTTACAGGCAAGATTAATAAAATTGCTGTTGATGTTGGTGATGTAGTAGAGCAGGGGTATCTTGTTGCTAGTTTGGACCCATGGCTTTACCGAGGACAGCTGCAACAGGCCCTTGGAGCCTTAAAAGAGCTTGAGGTTGCTTTTACCCTGGCTAAAAAAGAGCGGGATAGAGCAACAAGACTACAAAAGAAAGGGCAGTCCACCCAGGCAGTAGTAGATGGTAAAATTGCCCAGGTGGATAGCTTGGCAGCAAAGTTGGTTGGGCAAAAATCCCGTGTAGCTGAGAGTCGTACCCGTCTTGGTAAAGCTGCGGTTGTCGCACCGTTCACCGGTCTGATAATCGAGCGAATGGGGCAGAAGGGGGCATGGGTTGGGCCGACAAATCCTATAGCTACTCTGGTTGACCTACAAAATGTGGAGTTGGTAGCCCATGTGGCTGCTGCACAAATTACCCAGTTACAAATGGCTGAAAAATTGCTTTTTGTCCATCTGCAAAAAAAATATACAGTTACCATTCGTACAGTGTTGGCAGTAGAGAATGCAGCTACCCAAACCAGGGAGGTACGACTGACATTTGACAAAGCAAAACCACCTCCTGGAGCTGCTGGACGTTTAACATGGCAAGATCCCAGATCATACCTGCCCCCATGGGTGTTGGTCAGGCGCGATAATAGTTTGGGTCTGTTTTTATCTGACATGGCTAAGGCCCGCTTTTTACCACTTCCCAACGCACGTGAAGGGCTTCCTGCTCTCTTACCGGATATGGTTGAGGGGGTAGATGTTGTCATTGACGGTCGGGAGTCCTTAAAACAGGGCGACTCTCTATCCATTATACCAGGACAGGATTGACCGCAACGGGTTGAGCTATACTTATGATTCGTCGTTTTCTTGAAAATCATGTTTTTGCCAACCTTACCTTTACCCTGATTTTGGTTGTCGGACTTCTTGCTTATGGTCTTCTGCCCAGACAGCAAGATCCCGACATGAATTTTAACTGGATAAGCATCGTCACGGCTCTGCCGGGAGCTTCAGCCCAAGATGTGGAGAAACTGGTTACAGATCCCATAGAAGATGCTCTGCAGAAGATTCCTGATGTCAATTTTGTTCTCTCCTCCAGCCAGCAAGGCTCCTCTGATATATTGATCCGTTTCCAGGAGTTGGATGATCGGACTTTTGATAAAAGGGTCAGTGATTTACGTCGTGAGGTGAGCAATAAAGAGCAGGAACTGCCCGAAGATGCTCTGGACCCCTTTATTATAGAGATAACAAGTTCCAACGGTTTTCCCACCGCATCTGTGGTGGTGGTGGGAGTAGCCGATGATGAAAACCTACGTAAACAGGCTCTGCTTGTGCAGAAAGATCTGGAACGTATCAAGGGGGTAGATAGTGCCAACGCTTTGGGACTGCGAGACCCAGAGCTACAGATCCGCTTTGACCCCTTTCATCTGCAAAAGTTTGGCCTTAACCCCAGTGATCTAGCCGACCTCATCCGTGCTCGTTACCGTGATGTATCCGGTGGTGCGGTGCAGGGGCCTGATGTTTTGTGGTTGTTGCGTTTACAGGGTTCAACATCTGATCCGGCCCTGCTGGGCAAAATGTTGATACCCACCAAAATTGGTGAGCTACCTCTGGCACGACTGGCGACAGTTGTTAAAGGACGAGAAAAACCTCGTAAACTGGTACGTTATGGTGGTAAGCCAGCAGTGATGTTTACCGTGACCAAGCGTCCGGGAGTCAACACCATCAAACTTGTTGACCGTATCTCTTCCTATATAAAAACCTGGGAGAACCGCAGCCATATTACAGGGGTTGAGTTGATTCTGGCAGATGACCAGACCCACATGGTGCGTAATGCTCTTGGTACCATGGAGAAAAATGCCTTGGTGGGGCTTGGCTTGGTTCTGTTGACTACCTGGTTCTTTTTAGGTAGTCGCATTGCCATGTTGATAAGTATCGGTATTCCCTTCACGTTGGCAGGGGTGTTTGGCATTTTACAGAGTTATGATTTCTCTTTGAATGTCATGGTTCTTTTGGGTGTAGTTATCTCTCTGGGTATGTTGGTAGATGATGCTGTGGTGGTGGTGGAGGCTATCTATGCCCGTATTGCCCAGGGTGTTGAAGCCATGGATGCGGGATTGCAGGCTTTGGATGAGGTTGCAGCACCTGTTACAACATCAATTCTGACAACAATGGCGGCTTTTCTGCCTCTCATGCTGTTACCCGGTATTATGGGCAAGTTCATGCGGGTTATACCCATGGTGGTTAGTTTGGCTTTGGCAATTAGCCTTATTGAGGCGTTCTGGATGTTGCCTTCCCATATTGCTGCCTTGAAAATTAGCTTTAAAAAACCATCAAAAATGCAGAGATTTCGTAATCGGATGTTGAAAAAGCTGCGCAAGATCTACTGTCGTGCTCTGCTTGTGGTTTTACGACGACCAAAAATTTCCATGTCCTTAGCTGTACTACCTTTTTTCATGGCTGTCTTGGCGGTGGGTGGTGGTATGGTAAAAATGAATTTTTTTGCCATGGACCCAATTCCAATATTCTATGTAAATGTCACAATGCCAATTGGTACTCCACTTGATAAGACCATTGCTATGACCCAAAAGGTGGAGAGAGAGGTATTGAACGGTATCAAGGCTGGTGAAGCAAGATCGGTTGTTAGCTATGCCGGGCAGATGATGACAGAGACCAAGCCATTTTTTGGTGATCGTTATGGTCAAATCATGGTCAGTCTGGTGAGCAAGCTATCCCAAAGACGGCCTGTGGATGAGATCATCGCATCTATTCGGGAGCAGGCAACAACAGTGCCCGGTCCTGAGAATATTGCCTTTCTGCCCCTCTCAGGTGGACCCCCAGTTACCAAGCCCATAAGTGTAAAGGTGAGGGGTGATAATTTTGAATCTTTGCAAAAGGCAGCAAACAGCATTAAAAATCACCTTAAAACCATTCCCCATATTCGTGATATCAGTGATGATTTTACCAAAGGTAGTGTAGAGCTTTCTCTAACCCCCAACGATGATGCCATGCGCCGGGCAGGGGTGCACCCATCCCTACTGCCGCGTATGGTACGTCTGCTGGGTGATGGTGAGGTGGTAGCCAGTTTTCAGCATGAGGGTGAGAAAGTTGATGTACGGGTGTTGGCAGAACATCGACAGTTGGATGGTATTGATGATCTGTTGAAAATTCCCGTTACCACAATGGATGGTGGCTCTACACCAATCGAGAGTATAACAAACCATGAGATAAAACGGGGACTTTCAACCATACGTCACTACAATTTCAGGCGCACCATCACGGTTGAGGCTGAGTTGGACAAGGAAAAAATTGATACGGTCACCGCCAATAATTTGATAAAAAAATATTGGTTGGAGGAGGGGGGTAATTACCCAGGGGTAAATCTTGATTTTTCCGGCATACTGGATGATATCAACGAGGCTCTTGACTCCATAGCTGTACTGTTTTTGTTGGGAATTGGTCTTATGTATATGATTTTAGGAACACAATTCCGCAGCTATTTTCAACCTTTGATGATCTTGGTAACGGTTCCCATGGCATTTACCGGGGTGGTGTGCGGTCTTCTTTTAACAGGCCACCCCTTGAGCCTCTACACCTTGTATGGAGTTGTGGCACTATCAGGAATCGCTGTTAACTCATCCATTGTTTTGATATCAGGGGCCAATGATCGTCGTAACTCCGGCATGAGCGTTCATCACGCCATTATCTATGCAGCCAGAAGACGGGTTGTACCAATTATAATAACCACAGTCACCACAATTGCCGGCCTCTTTTCTCTGGCGGTGGGTTTTGGCGGGCAATCACTGTTGTGGGGTCCGGTGGCAACTGCCATTGTTTGGGGTTTGGCTTTTTCCACCACCCTTACCCTTTTTATGGTTCCTCTGCTCTATCTTGTCTCCATGAGTCGCCGTAAAAAGCCACTGGCTGATTGACAACCTGGAAAATGGACGAAAAAAAATCCGCTCCCCCCATCTATTATAATAAATGGAGGGGCGGATTATATTTGCTTACAATAGGGTTTACCTATATTGAATTTACGTTCGCTGTGATGCCACAGTTTCTACTGTTGGTAGCTGATCAAGAAATTCATTCGCCATATCTCTTATGGCTTTGCCAACAGGTTCCGGTATTGTAAGTGGTTCCTGTGCTTTTAACTCTTTGATCGCTCTGTTAATAGAGTCCATACCAAACAGGCTTGCTTTGTCTTCTACATCAAAATTCGATGTGGCTTTGCCGCCGGCTTCCACCGGATCCGCCCTTCCTGGGCTTCGACTTGCCATGGCTGTGGCCTGCTGGGATATACCCATTACCACGTTGATATCCATGATCTTGTATCCTTTTAGTTAGTTGTCCTTTTTTTTGTTATGGTTAATAAAAAAAAATTCACTCTTGGTTTATATATCGGACTTTGTCTTTACTCCCTTAAATAAAAAATGAAAGTCAGCCAATAAAATTTTCAATATATGGGTTTGACGCTCTAATCTTTAGCAGATAGAGTGTTTTGGGTTTTGCTACCATTGAATATTGTCATCATGGTTTGGTTGCAGAACGTGACAAAAACAGAATGTTATTGTCACAATCTATGTGTTCTGGTCAGCCTATTGTAACATTTATACAAATAACAACAGATAATTGAAAAATGTGTTGACTTTATCTTAAATGTTAGTTGTGATAGGGCGAGGATTAAATAAAAAGTAAGATTGGCCCCGTGCTCATTAAGCACTGCCATGAGATGAAATTTACACTTTGATTGGGAGAAGTAAAATGAAGTCTTATATTTTAAAATTCAGTATGATGCTGGTGTCAGTATTGTGTATTGGTCTTGGCAGTGAGGCCTTTGCCAAATCACCTCCAGTGGCAATGCTTATTCAAGTTAAGGGCAAAATTGAGTACAGTAAAAATGGCACAAAATGGAAAAAAGTACGGCGCAATAAATTTCTGTTTGAAGGGTATATTGTAAAGACCGGTGCCGATGGCTCTGCTCAACTTATCAACCAGATCACCAACATGAGCCGTACTGTTGGTCCTAATACTGAGTTTAAAATTGCCAAACATGGCGGTGAGTTGATCTCAGGCCACCTATCTAAACCAACTCAGGCTGCTGGTGGTCTCTCTGCCAGTTTAAACAAGCGCTTTGCCAAGGCCCAACGCTATACCACAGTTCGTCGTAGTGTTGACAAAAAGAAAAAGATGAAGTTGAGTGCAATCAAAGAGATTACACTCTCAGCTGAACATCCTGATCTGGTATGGCAAGGAATGGGTAGTGATATCTCCTATCGGGTATACATTGATGGTACTCCCCATAATATAGCACCTGTTACATCAAAAATTGTCCGCTTTAGAGTTCCTCCTCTATCAGGGGGTCAGCATAAATATTCGGTGGATCTTATAAAAGATGGTAAAGTTGTTTATAAATCAAAGAAGAGCTTTAAGATTAACTGGTTGAGCGGTGCGGAGCTGGCAAAATTCCAGAACGGTCTAGATGCGGTTAGAACCTCTGCTCCCGGTGACGATTTCATGGTCGCCAACTATCTGGAAGAGCAGGGTTTGACAGTTGCTGCTATGGATATGTACAAACAGTATTTTACTGCCAACGCTGATGATATTGATATGTATCCAATGTTGATCAAGGCATACCATGACTTAAAGCTAAAGGATCTGAAAAAAGCCGAAGCTGTTAAATATAATTTGATGTTAGACTCCGATAGCTGATTGTTATCATAAAATAAAAAAACGCGCCTTGGGCGCGTTTTTTTTTGCTGGTTTGCAAACTGCAACAGTTAAGTTAGTATTAGTCAGGATTTGGTATTTGTCTTTACCAATTTTTTTTAACATCAAATGTTAAACCTAGAAACAGCAGTTGTCAGCACGCACCTGACGCAACCTATTGATTCATCTGGCATAAAAGAGCAAAGTCTCACCACCAATAAGGTGACTTCGATTTGCTCTACTACACCAGCTAAACCAATATGTTACGCCATGTACGCACCGCCAACCGCCGTTTCTAGGTTAAAGCTTTGGTTGCAGGCTTTTTTTATAAATGGGGGAGTTGGTCAATTATGAAAAGAATTGTGGAAAGATGGGATATTGTGGGAACGGTTTTGCTGTTCTTGTTGGCTATTCCTGCAGAATATTATGAAATATTCTCACTTTTAGAAGATCAGACCATCTCTTTTAGGCAGATTTTGCGAGTCGGGTATGGAGATCCTGACAAAACCCGTTTTTCCAAAGATAAAATAGTTTTGGTTAACACCGATGAAGAGTTTTTTAAAGAGTATAAAAGCTACCCATTGCGACGGACCGATATCGGTCAAATAGCGGAAAATTTAAAGTTTCTTGGTGCCAAGGTGGTGGCAGTTGACTTTTTGATGGATTTTCCCAGCTCTTACGGGGAGGATGAGCCAACCGCAAAATCATTTAAAAAGGCCAGCCCGGTGCTTCTGGTTGCCCAGGCAGATATTGTCGATGGTGAGTTCCATAGGATGAACCACGCAACTCCAACTCTGGCTGCTGTAACAGAGGATGGCTACACCAATATTACCTCCAGTAGCTCTATTGTAACATCCCTATCTCGTCTCCAGGTAAACCCCGAGATCGCTTCGTTAGCCAACGATTGGCCTTATGCGGTAAAGGCTTTGGGTATGTATTATGGTATAGAGCCAACTTTGGAGGGCGATACTCTTAAATTTGGTGATAAACTAACGGTTCCTCTGGATCAAAACCATAACTTTTACATCGACTTTCCCGCTCTGCCCACAGGAACAAAATTTCTTAGCGATAGTGTAGGTCTCTCAGCAATGGAGTTTATTGATATCTCCGATTTGGATGAAGATGAAATTGAGGAGTTACGCTACTGGATTGAAGATAAACTGGTGTTGATTGGTGATACTTCAGAGGTCTCCCATGACTGGTTTGATACCCCGGTGGGTATGGTATATGGAGTTGAGATTATTGCCAGTGCCATTGATACCTTGTTAAAGGGTTCGCCATTAAGACCAGCATCTGAACAAAAAGAGGTCATTGTCTCCATAGTCTTTATGATCGCACTCATACTGTTGGGCTTGATTTCCCACCCAACTGTGCGGGCTTTTGTGGCTTTGATAATATTTGCAGGTTGGATAGCATATGTTTCTATTATCTACGTAACGGTAGGTACGGTTTACTCCATGGCCTATATGTTTGTGGCGGGTGTTTTGAGCTTTGTCATGATCAATATGCGTTATTATCTGGTGGAGATGGGACAGAAGACCATGATCAAAGGGGCGTTCGGTCAATATCTCTCCCCAAAAGTGGTGGATATTCTGGTTAACGATCCCAGCAAATTGTCTTTGGGTGGTGAACAACGGGAGATGACAGCATTTTTCTCAGACGTTGCTGGTTTCTCCTCGATTTCCGAAAAACTGACTCCCCAAGAGTTGGTGCAGCTGCTCAATGAATATCTAACAGCCATGTGCGATATCATCGCCAATTATGACGGTACGGTAGATAAATTTGAAGGTGATGCCATTATCGCTTTTTGGGGCGCACCGTTGACTCAAGAGGATCATGCAGTTCGTTGTTGCCATGCTGCCATTGACATGGAAAAACATATGATCAATTTACGGGTCAAGTTAAAAGCCGAAAATCGACCCAACATGACAGTACGTATGGGTATCAATTCCGGTTTGATGGTTGTAGGTAACATGGGCTCTGCCTCGCGGATGGACTATACAATCATGGGTGATGCCGTGAACCTTGCGGCACGTCTGGAGGGGGCAAATAAATTTTACTCTTCTGGGACCATGATCTCAGATTCCACCTATCAGCTAGCTAAAGATCAAATTGAGGCCAGAGAGCTTGATACAGTACGGGTTATCGGTAAAAAAGAGCCTATCACCATCTATCAGCTTATGGATAAAAAAGGTCAGGTCACAGGAGAAAGGGCTGAAATGTTGGAACACTACTATCGTGGTACTGCCGAGTATAAGGCTCGCAGATACAGCGATGCCATAGCTCACTTCATCAAGGCCCTTGAGGTTATTGAAGATGACGGTCCATCTTTGACATACCTGGAGAGATGTAAAGAGTATATGGAGAACCCACCAGCAGATGATTGGGATGGTGTCTTCAACTTCACCTCAAAAGGATAGAAGCATCATTATAAATTAATCACCTGTGCTGTTTTTGTTTTTTACACCTCATCAATGGCAAGTTACCCCCTCCCGATAAAAAATTACTTTATCGGAAGGGGGGTTATTGTCAACTTGTAATCTAATAATAGTATGAACGATATTTTAACCAACTTATTATACAGTTGAATTGTTTTTACTAGCAAATTCAATATTATACGTATATTTGTAGGAGCGAGCTTGCTCGCGAAGATTGTAGGCTTAGTTCCTATGCAGTTTAAAAATGGAATATCTATATTTATGGAGCTACAGCTCTTCCTCTGTACTGTTTTGCAGATAGTATTGAATTGAGTGCATGATGGGGTTGAGAATTGTGCGGTAGTTACGTAACTCATCTTTAGCCCGCTGCCACTCTTTTTTCTTGATCTGTTTGTGGACCTGTATCGAAGGATCTTTCAGTGTGGGGAATAGCACATTAGCCATGGATCCCTTTAAAACGTGAGCAGTGGCCCGAGCCTGCTCCTCCTCCTCTGCCAATATGGAGGAGTTGAGGCTTTTAAGCAGTGATGGCAACTGTTCAGCCAAAACTTCTGCAACCTCACGATGATTTTCAGGGGGTAGCCCCATAGACTCAAGAGCGGTAGACAAATCGTTAGATTGCCCAACCAACTCTTTTTTTCTTCTCTCATTTTCCAACGTAAAGGTAAAATGTTCTTTTATGACTGCTCTTAAGTCAGAAAGCGAGGTTGGTTTTGCCAATACTCCAACCATACCAGCTTGGGTACATTTCCGACGGCTTTTCTTTGTAATATCACCTGTAAAGGCAATTATCGAAAGAGGTTGTTCGTCCTTTTGTTGTGTTAACTCAGCCATGGCTTGTGCAGTCTGGAAGCCATCCATATTTGGCATTCTCAAATCCAGCAGAACTAGCTTGTAACTGTTGTTGGCTAATAATTCCAAAGCTTTTTTGCCAGAGTCGGCGATATCTATGGCATCATCAGGAAAACCAATTTTCTCCAGTAGTGCTTTTGTCAGTAGCAGGTTTGTCGCCTGATCATCGACAATAAGAATGGAACCTTCAGGGGTGATATGATTTTTTGCTACTGAATGGCTGTAGTTATGATCCTCAATTTGTGGGTTTAGGATCGCATTTAAAAGTCGCTCAGAACTAACCGGTTTTTGTAAACAGGTGATGGGACCAACACAGGTGGCAGCCTGATCCCAAGCCTCGTCCAAAAGATCGGTGAGAATCACCAGCTGTGAATCTTCTGATAGATGTTCCAGGGGAATAAAGTCTTCACTACTATCTGGTTTGTGGTTGACTATAACAAGATCATATCTCTCTTGAGTGTTGTTATTGCTATCTTCAGTATGGATTTTTGCCCCCCACTTCTCTAAATGATCGATGAGCATGGTGAGTTGCAGCCCTTCACAATCATGGAGATGAATTTTATAACCTTCGAGGGGAAGATCACTGTTATTTCTAATTGACTGTGGCTGATTTTCCAGGGTGATGGTAAAATGAAAAGTGCTGCCGGTTTCGGCGTGAATGTTTGTATCTATGCCAATTTCACCGTTCATCATGTTGACTAGATGTTTTGATATTGCAAGACCAAGACCTGTGCCTTCATGGTTGCGAGAGGTGGAGTTGTCTATTTGGGTAAAACGGTTAAAAATATCACCTCTTTTTTCTTCTGGTATACCAACTCCAGTATCACGAATTTCAAATAAAAACTCGGTTTTATCCTTATATCTGGTTATAGGTCCACCGTGGAGGTCAACATTACCACCTGCCGGGGTAAACTTGATGGCATTGGCGATTAAGTTGGTAAATATCTGTCCGATCCGGTTTTGGTCTCCGCGAAAAGCAGTGGGTAGATTGCTTGATATGTGGGCTGTCAACTCAACCCCTTTTGCACTGGCAAGGGGGGAGAGGATCATTGTTACATCATCCATCAATTTTCTTAAATCGAAATCCCTATGATCAAGAGTAAACTTACCTCTATCAATCTGAGCAAAATCCAGAAGGTCGTTGATTAAAAACAGTAATCTTTTACCTGCAGTTGCAGATAAATGGAGATATTCACGATATTTTTGATTTAGTTTGGCATCTTTGAGCAGTTCCAGCATACCCAGAACAATGTTCATGGGGGTGCGGATTTCGTGGCTTATTGTAGCAAGAAAAGCATCTTTGGATTGATTGGCCTCTTCGGCTTGGTCGCGAGCTTTTGCCAGCTCTACCATGGCCTGTCTGCGCTCTTCCATACGGTGGGCTAGAGCATCATTGACTTTGCGTAGTTTTTCTTCAGTTTTTTTAAGTTTGACTATCTCAGGAAACCAACGATAAAAGCCGATGGTCAACAGAACATAACCCGGTAAAATGCCAATGGCCTCTTCTAAAAAACCCAAATTTTGAAACTGTTTGAACTCATCAAGAATATCAATTGAATGGCCAAGAATTAAAAAGATAAATCCACTGATGACAAAATACCATCCCCTGCGTTGTTCTGCCCCCATTTGTGTGCTGGCCCGTATGATGAAGACAAATGCCCCACAAATTACCGCAAGATTGAGTATTTCAAAAATCAGGTCGCTCATAGTGATCTAAGAGCCTAATATTACAGTTGTTACATAGGATATTTCAGCAATATCTGTACATGACAGAAATATCGCTTTTTTGTTATGTTTTTTTATTAACAAGTTGAAGAAATACCCATAAAAATCACTAAATATCAGTGTAATATGATTCCTACTATCTGGCAATGGTTTGATCTTGTTTTTTGTTGTTATTTTAACAAGATCCAAAGTAAAAGCTGTTACCAACAATTGAGGGTCGCAAAATCATTTTTGTTTTGTGGTTAAAAAAGGTTATTTTTTTTTAAAAAAACCGTTTTGTTAATGAGTACTAATCAAAAAAAAATGGTATGTGGTGCTAAACTTTTGACAAAACAAGGTTACAAAAAATCGCTCTATCCAAGTTGGGTGGTTGGCAGTTATTAGTGGCTGCACCAATTATTTTCAGGACGTATACCACCATTGCCGGACTTAAAACCAAGACATCCCAAAACAGATTCAAAAATCTCTTCATGTATTACAGTTCTACCGCTTTTTTGTAACTCCTTAGCAGCAGCAAAACCTTGGGCTAAACGGGGAACCGCAAGAAAAGCATCAGAAGCCCACATAATAATAGGGATACCCCTTAACTCTTTTGCTGCACTATTTTTTGGGGTTCCGTGATATTGGGTATGTTCGTCAATATATTCACCATGGTCCGGGGCGTAAATCATCAAGGTTTTTTTGTTGCGAAAAACATCAATTAACGATGCTAACACATAGTCGGTATACAAAATTGCATTATCATAAGAGTTGAACTTTTCATCTATGGTGCAATTTTTGGCTCTTGGATAACATTCTGGTTTGAATTTGGCGAATTCACGGGGGTAGCGGTTTGTGTAGAGATAGTGAGCACCGTTGGTGTGAAGAAGGATGATATGGCGTCCATCAGGGTGTTGCTGTAAAGATTGTTTTGCTTGATCAAGTAGAAGATAATCGTCAATTACAGCCACTTCGTTTCTGCCTGTCTCAGCTCCAATTTCTTCACGAATTTTATAACTGTCGGCACTGACCTTGTTATAGAACCAAATCTCCCCTTGCATGGCATATAGTTGCAAAGTAAAGCCAAAAGATTTTAACAAATTGAAAATGTTTCTCTCTTTTACCAACTGTTTTGTAGAATCATCGAACTCTTCAACACCGCCTTTTCTAACAAACATACAAGCCAAAGATAGTTTGGTTTTGGTGTTGCAGGATGTGGCTTGAAAGGCGATGAGATTTTGTTCTTTTTGCATTAGTGGTGTGGTTATACGTTCAAAACCCAATATGGACATTCTATCAGAACGTATTGTCTCTCCTATTACAAACAGTAGGTAGAGATCATCAAGGTTTTCTGTTTGGGAAAACTGAAAAACCGTTTTTGGATCTACAAGTGTATTTGCAAGATGTCTGTTAGCCAAATAACTGTCCAGTGTCATTCCTGCTGTAGCAAATAGGTTACTAGGTAGATAATAGTGACCAGCCATACCAAATGGGTTTATTGGTATCCGACCATCTGCAACAGGTTGGCGAAATTCTTTATATTGTAAATTAACTGAGTGCAAGCCAACTGTTGCAATAAAAATATATAGTGCACGGTATAGGTAGCGTCTGCTGATTCTTTGATCTGTTACAAGGGGCTTTTTGCTGAAAAAATATGTTGGGGCTACTCCGAAGAGTAGAAAAAAAAGCGGTTGTTTATAGTCTAAATGGTTATATAGGGTCGATAAATCCCAACTTGAAATTGCTTTAAATGAGCTGAAACTGACAACAACATGGGCAAACCACATATAATAGGCGGTTAACGCTGAAACGGTTAGAACTATAACTCCCACAGTTTTAATAACTCTGCTGCCAAACAGAGAAGCCAAGCTCAACAGCGACCATGTTGACAAAACTGCAAATAGAGCATCAAGAGCAACTACAGTTACGCCAAACTCACTATAAACATGACTCTTGCGATACAGGTTTGGTAAGTTAAGAACCAAGCCGATATACAGTGACAGCAACAGCATCCAAAACCACTCTTGATTATTGGATAGAGCCAGCTTTATTTTATCCATGAATATCTATCTAAATCTCCCAAGCATTAATATTTATAAAAAAAAGTAGTTATAGCCAAGTATATCACTTTTTGATGCTTAGTAGTTTAAATAATCCTAGAAACTGCTGTTTCTAGGATAATATCTGATAGTGTTATTTTACAACTGTATTGGCAGATTTTTGCATTTTAACCAGATACTCTGGTCGGTATCTGCACCAGTTATTTTCCGGGCGAATACCACCATTTCGGGACTGATAACCCAGACACCCCAACATTGATTCAAATATCTGCTCATGCTGCACATTTTTTTTGACCTTATGGTGTCTCTTTGCTGCTTGAAAACCCCAGGCTAATTGCGGGGTCTTTAAAAAGCTATCAGATGCCCACATGATAACAGGAATATCCCTCTGTTGGGCCGGAGCAATGTTTTTTGGGGTTCCATGGAAATGTATGCCTTCGTCTATTGATTCACCATGATCAGATGTGTATACCAACAACGCTTTTTTATCTCGTAGTAGATCTATTATTGATCCCAAGATATGATCGGTAAATAGAATTGTATTGTCATAGGAGTTATATAACTCCTCTTTGCTACAGTTGCCATCAATACCGCTACACTCTGGCTTGAATTTGGCAAAATTACGAGGGTAGCGGCTGGAGTAGTTAAAATGTGAACCTTTCATGTGCAACATCACTATGTGACCACCTTGAGGATGCCGCTCAATTGATTTCTTGGTCTGTTCGACCAGTAGATAGTCATCAATTATAGCTATCTTATCTCTGCTTGCTTCGGCCCCTATCTCTTCACGAATTTTATAGCTATCGGCTCCAACTGTATTGTAAAAACCAACTTCAGCCTGCATCGCAAACAGCTCTAACGAAAACCCCTGTGACTTAAGAAAGTTGAATATATGTTTTTCCTTCACAATCTGTTCAGCGTGCTCTCCTTCATACTCAACCCCACCTTGGCGAACAAACATACAGCCCAAAGATAATTTAGTGACGGTATTACAAGAGGTTCCTTTATAGGCGACGACATTTTTTTCATTTTGCAACAGTGGCGTTGTCTCTCTTTGCTGGCCAAGTATAGACATTCTATCGGAGCGTGCCGATTCTCCAACTACAAAAACTACATAGACATCATCAAGATTAACTATGGGCTTAAAATCAAAGCGTTCGGCAGGATCTAGCAATCTATTTTCTAGCTGTTTGTTTTTCATGTAGTTACTAGCTGCCATGCCGGAAGCTACCAACCAATTGGTTGGAAGGTATGAATGAGCAGCCACACCGAAGGGATTGGCAGGTATACGCCCATCATCAAGGGGGTGTCGGTAACTTTTGTAGTGATGGTTTATTATGTTGAACCCAGCAACTGCAATTAGAATAAAAATTATCCGCCAGAAATAACGAGTAATATAACACTGTTTTATAATTACTGGTTTTTTCAAGAAATATATTGCTGGAATGATCCCAAATATCAGACTAAACAATATGTGTTTATAACCGGTAGATTCAGCCATAAGTGATAGTTCAGTGCCAAATATTGCATGGATGATCCCATAGCCAATAACAACATTGAAAAACCACATATAATAAGCAGCAACAGCCGAAATTATGATGATCACCGCACCAATTAATTTCATTTTTTTGCTACCAAACAGCACAGCAATACTCAACAACGCCCAGGATGATAAAATCGTGTAGATCATATCTAACACGATAACCGACAAACCAAACTCGCTCTCAACCTGGCTTTTACGCAGTAAAACCGGAAAATTAAGAACTAAACCTATATATGTTGATAACATCAACATCCAGAACCACTCTTGGTTTCTGGAAAATGTGAAGGCTTTAATACTCATTGAATAGTCAGCATGGTTTTTCCCCGCCCCCGAAAATTATGCTCTATCTATTTGCACCCAACCAATAACCACATCTATTGGTATCTAAACAGCTAAGTTTAGACCTGAAATTTTATTGTTTTTTATTAGAAAAAAATTTTTGCAAGCATAAGGATATCATTGAAAAAAAAGATATTTATGCTCCTGGAATGAAATGTACCGCACCCCCATATTATAGATTAGGCAGTGGGAGTCGTTAACCACTGCCTAATCTTTAGCCCCCCCAAATCTCTATAAACGAGGAGCAGACCGACATTATGATAGTTTTTTTTGTGTTCTACAAACAAAAAATGTCTTGTTTACAATTATCTGTTACTTATTAACAATATGATAATGTTATTGTGTTATTGATCAACTTTATCGGCTCTGTTTTCAGTGCTTGTGGTATAAAAATATTGTTATTCATATATATACCTAATGATAAATTCATTTACAAAATTATAAAAACGAAACTTACAAAGAGTAAAAATGTTAACAAAATGTTAATGCAATGCTATAATCAATGCTGTTACAGCAACTGTTTTTTGAGCCAAAAACAACCCGTTCTTGAAAATTACCAATAAAAAATGTACTATCATTTATAAGTCATGCAACATGTGGGTTGCTTAAACCTAGAAATATATGTTTTTGTTCTGTCTTATAGATATATTCCAATACCATATACAGGAGAGATATTAGTGCTTGGAACAATGAGATTTACTGTTACTGTTATCTTTGTGGGACTGCTGTTTGGCTGTGCTCCAACCCCCATTACTTTTAAGGCAACTGAACTAAAAAAAATTGCAAAATATGATGCTATTGAATATCTAAATTCAGTGGCACAGGCCCGTCGTAAAAAGTTTCCTGTAACAGTGGAATCCATTGCATATGAAAAACGTACTGATTTTCGGGTGTGTCTGTTTAATGATGAGGGACATATTAAATTTTACGATCCCTACAGTTTAATTGAAACCTCCCCATACCTTAAAGTAAACATGGTTAGGGTGGTCTCTGAATCCCCTGTTATAAACGAAGAGGGAGGTTTTGTACATATCCATACCACCCAGGGAAAAGAGTATACTTGCTCATATTTAAATACCAGAGATTTTAACATGAAAAAGGCCCGTAAAATCTTTGAGGCATTGGCTTCACTGGGGGTAAAGATAAACTAGATTTTCTGTTATCTGTTATATCCTGGTTTACTATTGATCTTTTTTATCAGGTGAAGAGAGAATACGTATCAGGCGTTCTACATCGCTTTTAGTCAAAATAGTATCAAGAGATAGGGTGACTCTGGGGAATTGTTTTTTTAACTCATTGGGTATTACTATGTGACGGCTGTTTTTCTTAAGGATATCGTCAGCTTTTTTTTGTTCCGGCTCTGATTTTTTGCTCTTGTTTTTATTCCGCACCATAGCTGCTCTCCTTTAACCCTAGAAACGGCGGTTTTTTCAGCCCGGACATGAAATGCGGGTTGTTCTTATGTAACACGCAACAAGGGGACCAACTATCATCATATCTTTTTGGTTTTTAATGCCAAGAGCAATTGGCATCTCTTTCACTCAACGGTTGACTCTGGTATTTTAACATAGATTCGGTAGTTTCTAGGTTTAACCGTGTGAAATACTTATCTCGGATATTAAACAGGATAATGTTGCAATTTTCTCCCATTGCCAAACGTCGTTGGCGACGATTTAGCTCCCATCGTCGTGGCATGGTATCCCTATGGATTTTTACTATTCTGTTTTTGCTCTCTCTTATGGCTGAGTTTATCTCCAACGATAAACCAATTATGGTCTCCTATAACAGCTCCATATATTACCCTCTATTGGTCAACTATCCTGAAACTACTTTTGGTGGTGATTTTGAAACTGAGGCCGATTATAAAGATCCCTATTTAGTAGAGATTTTGACTTCCAACGGTAACTGGATGCTCTTTCCAATTAATCCCCACAGCTATGACTCAATAAACACCGAGCTTACACACCCGGCTCCATCACCACCTGATGGAGTTAATTTTCTAGGAACCGATGATCGCGCAAGGGATGTGTTGGCCCGTTTGATCTATGGTTTTCGTCTCTCTGTGCTTTTTGCAATATCATTGACTATTATCGGAGTGGTTGTCGGTATTATTGCTGGAGCCGTACAGGGTTATTTTGGTGGCAAGACAGATCTTTTTTTCCAGCGTTTTATCGAGATATGGGGCAGTATGCCAGAGCTTTACCTGCTGATTATCTTTGCCAGCCTTTTCAATCCCAGTGTGTTGCTGCTGCTATTGTTGTTATCTCTTTTTGGCTGGATGGGTCTTTCCGATTATGTCCGGGCGGAGTTTTTACGGGCCAGAAACATGGTTTATGTAAAGGCTGCCAGAGCTATGGGAGCCAAAGATAGGGTGATAATGTTTCGTCATCTGCTTCCCAATGCTCTCACACCTGTTATTACCTTTTTGCCCTTTCGTATATCAGGGGCAATCCTGGCTCTAACCAGTCTCGATTTTCTCGGCCTTGGTGTGCCACCATCTACCCCAAGTTTGGGGGAGCTTTTACGACAGGGTAAGTCCAATATTGATGCTTGGTGGCTCTCTTTATCGGCTTTTTTGGTCTTGGTTATCATGTTGCTGTTACTCAACTTTATTGGTGAAGCGTTGCGGGATGCCATGGACCCGCGTAAAGAGTGAACGCCTCGTTAAACAGTAAACTGCTTGATGTTGAAAAGCTGGCAGTCAGCTTTCCTGGAGCAGGAGCGGAGTTTGGACAGGGGGAGCTGGTCCCAGCTGTTAACAACATCTCTTTTTCCATAAACTGTGGTGAAACCCTCGCTTTAGTGGGAGAGTCCGGCAGTGGCAAAAGTGTTGCCTCACTCTCCTTGTTGCGTCTTCTGCCATCTTCAGCAGTTGTCTCCACAAAACGCATTGAGTTCTTGGGTCGTGATCTTACAGGTTTTTCAGAGGATGAGGTTCAAGCTATCCGTGGCGATAGGGTGGCCTATATTTTCCAAGAGCCAATGACAGCCTTAAATCCTGTCTATCCAATTTTTCGCCAACTAGCAGAAAATTTTTGCCAAAAAGATAGAGAGGATTCAAAGCAACTGCATAAGCAGGCTTGTGAGCTGCTGGAGATGACAGGTATTCAAAATCCCGAGCAACGTCTAAACAGTTTTCCCCACCAGCTATCAGGGGGGCAACGACAGCGGGTGATGATCGCCATGGCATTGGCCCGTCGTCCCGATCTTCTTATAGCAGATGAACCGACTACAGCACTTGATGTTACCATACAGGCACAAATTCTTACCCTATTGACCAAGTTGAAAGATGAACTCGGCATGGCGATGTTGTTGATTACCCATGATCTGCCAATGGTAAGAAAAGCTGCCGACAGGGTTTGTGTAATGCGAAAAGGGGAGATTGTCGAGTCAGGAGAGGTGGAGACAATCTTTAATTCTCCCCAACACACATATACCAAGACTCTCCTTGGCAGTCTTCCCGATAGCAACTCACCCCCAAAGGTGGATAACGCTCCGGTTATTTTATCTGCCAAAAATGTGCAGTGCCATTTCCCACTTAAAAAGGGTCTTTTCAAGCGAACTGTTGGCACGGTAAAAGCGGTTGATGGGGTAGATTTGACAATTCGTCGTGGAGAGACTTTGGGAGTGGTGGGGGAGTCAGGCAGCGGTAAAACTACACTGGGTGAGGTGATTCTACGGCTAAACCAAGGTAAGGGGGATATCTACTTTGATGGTCACCCAATTTATGAGCAGTCTCGTACCCAGATGCGCCAACTAAGACGGCGTATTCAGGTGGTCTTTCAAGATCCATTCTCTTCTCTTTCTCCCCGTTTAACTATAGGGCAGATATTGGAAGAGGGGCTGTTGATTCATGAACTAGAATCGGACCCGGCTGTACGTGAGGAAAAAATAATAAATTCACTCATTGAGGTCGGACTACCTGAAACCATAATGGGCCGTTATCCCCATCAATTCTCTGGTGGGCAGAGACAGCGCATAGCAATTGCCAGGGCCATGATATTAAAACCAGATCTTCTGATTTTAGACGAGCCAACAAGTGCTTTGGATCTCTCAGTTCAGGCCCAGGTGCTAAAATTGTTGCGTGAACTACAAAAAAAACATGGTTTGGCTTTTCTCTTTATCTCCCATGATCTTCGGGTGATAAGAGCGCTATCCCACGATGTAATGGTAATGTGGCAGGGGGTTGTTGTAGAAAAAGAGGAGACCGCTAAACTATTTAACTCACCACAACATCCATATACTCGCCGGCTGCTTTCGGCTGCTCTGGATCTCTCTGCGTGACCCATATTGCATGATGGTTGTTTTTGTTAACAATTGGAGAAAAAACAGTTTAAAATTTTTTAATAAAAATATATGGTTCCGGCGATTGATATAACAAAAAGCAGTATTAAATTATAGGGATAACGGTCAGTTGCCCGTTTATTACGGCGGCTTTTCATCAATAGACCAACGCCGGACAATATTGCCATGAGCATGGTTATGAGATAGGCATAGTTGGTCCATGTTGAGTGCCAGATAATATCAACCCATGATTCAGGAAGCTCAGTCAGGCTTATGGGGGTATGATCTTTGGTTTTTGCCGCCTCTTTTAAAGATGCTATAGCCATTACCAAAAGGCCCCAACAAATAGTGGCTATCCATGAGACCCCCCTTAATACCAGGTCTGGTTTACCACGAAAGCCTGTTTGCCAGCTTGTTGAAAAAAAATCTTTAATGCTGTCGTGATCTTTGCCAGCAGCGATGTTTTGTAGGATCATTTTAAAGATCACCACAAGATAAAAGACGATTATCGAGGTGAAAAAAATGCTTCCTGTCAAGCCGCTTTCCAAGTTTACCAAACCTTGATGAGCTATGGTAAACATCATAAAGCTGATAAGTATCAAGACAAAAAAGTTAACGATAATAGTCAAATTAATTCACCAATTGCTTCATAAGTGGAGGTAGTATGTTTAGTTGGCGCGAACTGCGTTTTTTGCTCTGCACTATCGCGGTTTTCATTATTTATAAAATTGTCGGTACAGGTTGGTTGTTTAATGTTGCAGGGGTTAACGCTTTGATAAATCTATTTACCGGGCAGTATCTCTGCACAACCAAGGGTTGCTCTACGGACAAACCGGGTATTAATCTCTCCTTTTTACCATTTAAAATGACGATTTCCTCAGATCCTATAATAATTACCCACTATATTTCCACCATATTTGGTATGTTACTGTTTTTCTATTGGGGTTTTAGGCTACTGATATAGCAATTGGCTTAGTGTTGGCCTGTTGGTCTAAGTTTTAAGATAATTTGGCCAACTTTTTTTATACGCAGTTTATGCAAGGCTTCTCCAAAGGCTTTGCCTTTATGTCCAGCCTCTTGAATGGTCCTGTTGTCTATGGCAAGGCAGCTGTTTAAACACTCTTGTAACAGCTCTCCAGCCCGGTAGGGTATGTTCATTCGCTCTGGCCCACGACCCCATTTGTCAGCTGTACAGGCCAAGATAAATTGCCTGACAATTTCTGGGTTTCTGAAACCATCGAGCTGTTTTAACAGTTTTACAATACGTTTGGGGCGCATCTGTTGAATACGATGGCAGTGCATGTGATATTTAGCGGTTGATATTGCCAGTTTGGTATAGGATTTTGGTACTTTTAAACGTGTGCAAAAATCTGCCAACTGTTCTGCCCCGGTATCTTCATGACCATAATGGTGGGGTAGGGCGTGGCTGGGTGTAGCACCTTTTCCTATATCATGGAGCAGAGCGGCAAAACGGACCTTGGTATCACTACTTAGTTGGGCTGCTGCATCCAGTGATAACAGTGTATGTTTCCAGGCATCTCCTTCTGGATGGTGTTCTGCTGGTTGGCTTTGTCCTGTGAGATTCTCCAGCTCATAGAACAGCTCCTTAACAGCTCCACACTCTTTTAACGTTGTAAAAAAAATGCTGGGTCTGGGGGTGGTGAGGGCTTTTTCGGTCTCCATCCATACACGTTCAGGGGTTAGCTCTTTTAAAGCACCTGAACTGGCAATATTTTCCATCATGGTGATGGTTTCCGGGGCTATGGTAAAACCCAATGGGGCAAACCTTGCCAAAAAACGGGCAACCCGTAACACCCGAAGGGGATCTTCCATGAAGGCATCTGAAACATGTCTTAATATACGCTGCTTTAGGTCTTTTTGACCGCCAAAGGGGTCTATTAATCTGCCCTGTTTATCCATTGCCATGGCGTTGATGGTTAAATCGCGACGGGCCAGATCTTCTTCCAAGGTTACATCGGGGCCAAACTGCACTTTAAAGCCGTGATATCCAGGTCCGGTTTTCCGCTCTGTTCGAGCTAGAGCGTACTCCTCTTTGGATACTGGATGGATGAAGACGGGAAAATCAGCACCAACTTTTTTATAACCAAGCACAAGAAGATCATCAGGTTTTTGCCCCACAACCACCCAGTCACGATCCTGGTTATCTACCCCAAGCATAGCATCACGAACCCAACCACCAACCTGATAGCACAAAAAGCTGGTATCTTTCACTCTGCTCATGATGGTGTCCTGTTAAAACAGCAAATATATCGGCAGATTGTTGCTGTTTTACGGTTTATTTAAAAAGAGCCTCAGCAGCTTTTAAAGCTTCTGATTTGCTTATGTTGTTGCTGGGCTGTTTGTTTGATGAGTGGGAGCCCTGTTTACTGGTGGTGGAGAAATAGTCACAAAAAGTGGCATTCTCCTTATCTAAAACTCGCTCTGCCTGGCTCTCCTGACACTCATTGTATGAGTGGGCATCGTAAAATCGACAGTTGTGGCAAACACGTACATCTTGTTGGCAGCCAGAGCAGACAGTGGAACGCCCAATTTCGCTTGGCAATGGTGTTTGACATCGCCAACAAACAGCCAATTTTGCTTTGCTCATTTTAATTTCCTTACAAAATAATGTCGAAATCTCTTTACCAACAGGCACTGATTTTGCTAGCCTATAACCGTAACTAATATATTAACACTGTTATGGACCTGATCCCAAGTGGCTAACATTATATGCCATAGCCCCGTAAGTGGGCAGACAAGTTTTTTCAAGCAAGCTATCCCTGCCACACTACCTCTCGCCCTGATCCTGCTGCCGTTGGGGCATATATCTTAAAGAAGTAACTCATGGCTTAAGGGCCACAAAACACCATATTACAATGACTAACTAAACCAAACAAGACTATTGCAAATATGCGTCTTGGTTTTAAAGATATCCAGTAGGAGAATAAAATGAAAACCATGCCCCACCATCACTACACCCCATTTACGCCAGTTAAATTGCCAGACCGTAATTGGCCCAATAAAGTTTTAGATAAAGCCCCTATTTGGTGTGCGGTGGATCTACGTGATGGTAACCAAGCTTTGATCAATCCCATGGACCCAGAGCGGAAGTTGCGGATGTTCAACCAGCTTGTTACCACTGGCTTTAAAGAGATAGAGGTGGGTTTTCCTGCCGCCTCACAGGATGATTATGATTTCACACGGCAGTTGATCAAAGAGAATCTGATTCCCGATGATGTGACTATTCAGTTGTTGACCCAGTCTCGCGAACATCTCATACGTCGCTCTTTTGCTGCTATTAAAGGGGTAAAACAGGCAATTGTTCACCTCTATAACTCCACTTCACCACTACAGAGAGAGGTGGTGTTTGGTATGGGAAGGCAGGAGGTTATCGATTTGGCTGTTGAGGGTGTGAATTTAATCAAAAAATTGGCAAGTGAGTGTGACACCCAAATCCGTTTGCAATATTCCCCGGAGAGTTTTAGTAACACTGAGTTGGATTTTTCCGTTGCTATATGCCAAGCAGTAATGGAAGCCTGGGGGGCAACTGAAGATAACCCGGTAATTCTTAACCTTCCGGCAACGGTTGAATCGGCAACACCAAATGTTCATGCCGATCAGATAGAGTGGTTCTGCCGTAATTTACAAAACTCCCAAGCTGCGATTATAAGTCTACACCCCCATAATGACAGAGGGTGCGCAGTAGCTGCTGCTGAGCTGGGAATGATGGCAGGAGCAGCACGGGTTGAGGGAACTCTCTTTGGCAATGGCGAGCGAACGGGAAATGTTGATTTGATCACCCTTGCTTTAAACCTTTTCTCCCAAGGTGTCGATCCAAAGTTGGATCTTTCCAACATACAAGAGGTTGTTGATACCTATGAGAGCTGTTCAGGTTTAACTGTCCATCCTCGCCATCCCTACAGTGGTGAGTTGGTATTTACCGCCTTTTCCGGCTCCCACCAAGATGCCATTCAAAAAGGGCTTCGGGCTTTAAAGGATTCTGGAGCTACTGGTTGGTCGGTTCCCTATCTTCCGGTAAATCCAGACCATTTAGGGCGACAGTATGAGACATTCATCCGTATTAACAGCCAATCTGGTAAAGGTGGGGTGGCCTTTATTTTAGAGGATAAATATGGCCTTCGATTATCCAAAGAGCTCATTAAGGATTTCAGCCAAACAGTACAGAAAATGGCTGACAAATCGGGACAAGAACTACAACCACAAGAGATATATGATGCCTTTATCAACCGCTATATCACCCCTAATAACCAGGTTGAGTTGATTTCATATGAAAACCATCCCATACCGGAGCAGGAGAGCGTTTGCCGTTTAATAGGCAAGCTACGTCGTGGTAGGGATGAGATAGAGTTTACTGAACAAGGTAGTGGCCCGGTAAGCGCGTTTGTATCGGTTTTGGAGAGGGTGCTTGAAACCCAAATTAAAATAAACTCTTTTGAACAACATGGAGTAGGGGAAGGCAGAGATGCCAAAGCTGTAACCTATGTAGCCCTCACAGCAAACAAAAAACAGCCGTGTCTGGGTGTAGGTCTACACACAAACACCACAACCTCCGCCCTAGAGGGGGTAATCCGGGCGGTGTGTAGTTCGTTATAAATTATAATTTGTACCTGGATGTTATGTCATCCAGGTACAAACTGCTCGTATAACTCATTGGCAAGAGGAAAAGCAATGAAGACAATATATTACCCAGAAGATGATATATTAGTTATGCGGTTGAGTGATAACCCAGCAGTAAAGGATGTTTCCCAAAGCTGGAATGTTAATGTCAGTTATGGGGCAGATGGTGAAGTGGTGGAGATTGTGATTCTTGAAGCTAAGGAGAAAGGTCTGTTTCCAATAAAAACTGAGAAGCATGCTGCTTGAATAAGGCAAGCTTTATGGGGCGTCAATTCCTACTATTATCCTAGAAACGGCAGAGAGGTGTCAGGGTTATTTCAGCTAAATAGTTTCGGTAAAAAAATTCTACTTCTTTTTATTGGCAGTGCTATCCTTCAAGCTCCACTTGTTGTCCTCTCCCTGGATCCAATACTCCATATTGCAACCGAGATCCATATATTTTTTATAGCGGACCCGGCTGGCGTTTAGAGCGTTGGGGCTGCTGCCGTCTACGAAATCTACTACCATGTCAAATTGTTCGGGTTTTTCTATTAGTTGGGGGGTTGATAGCACTATCAAGGTAGCACCGTTTTGATCTGTGGGTTTGCTGGCTATTAAAAGGGGTTGAAGTTCTGGGTCGGGGTCGCTTTGGGTGCCGTGGGGTAGAAAGGCATCGGTTGGTGAATACCAGAGCTGGTTATCCCAGTATCTGCTTGGCTCATCACCTGGGGTTAACAGGGTGGATCTAATGCCTTTGGCCCAGGCTTTGTTTAAAATTGTGGTAATGGCTACCTCCAGGGTTGATTTGCCTAGTTGATAAAAACGCACCGTTGTCGGTGAATCTTTTTTATCTCTCGCCATTATAGTTCAAACCCCATCTCTTCAAGTTTTTGCTGGCGTAATGGGTCCAGTTCACCTTTTTTGTATGACTGTCTTTGGAACTGTAACCAGAGACCAAGCTGGGAATACTTAGAGCCTTGGGTCGGAACGTTGCAGTGGCCCTGTTCCTCTTTAAAGGCTTTTAGAACAATCATCATCTCCTCTACAATAACCTGTTTTTGCTCCCAGACAAAATTTAGTTCAGACAATCTGTTGATTTGGTCTTGGGAGAGGGTGTTATTGGCTTTGGCCTTTCTCTGGTTGTCGCACCATTTAGAGAGCAGCATTGTTGCCGGGTGGGATTTTGAAACCAGACAATGGCCTTTTTCATGGGCAAAAATAAATAGCTGCCGATACATGTCCAGCCAGTTGGCCTCGGCAATATCCCAGATGAAACCCAGGGCATCCAACCTCTGGATTCGGGGTTGATCCAGCTGACCAGACAGTTTTGCTTTTCGCTGGGTGGCTACCCACCAGCCAAGTTCACTGTTTTGGGCGTAACTCTCAGGAACCAGGCAATCTCCATGGTGGTCTCTATATTCGGTCAAGGCGACAAACATCTCTTCCCAGAAAATTGCTTTGGCATCCCATAAAAAACCGAGTTGCGATAGTCTGTCCTGATGCTCTTGGTTCAAAGTGCCTTTTTTATAATCCCGTCTTAAATTATTAACCCACTGGGCTAAACGGGGATTTTGGGGCCATTTAGGTGGCACAATACAGTGGTTGCGACTGTTGGTAAAATCGGTAAGAGCTGTGAACATCTCCTCCCAAGCAGCCTCTTTGACATCCCAGATAAAGCCGATTTCATCAAGTTTGGCCTGACGATCTTTTTTTAGTATATTTTTTGATTTTAACAGTCGCTGTTTTTTCACCCAACTCGGTAGGTCCGGGGCTGTCTTGAGGTTAGGGGGCAGGTTAAAATGGCCCTGGCTTTTATAATATGTTATCAGGCTGGCAAACTGTTCATCCCATGCAGCCTGTTCAAGATCCCAGACAAATCCTGCCTCATCCACACGGGCTTTTCTATCTTTATCGATAGTGCCGATTTTTAGCTCCCGACGCAGGGTTTTTGCCCACTGTCCCAAGCTTGGTTTTGCCGGATAAAGGTCCGATAGTTTACCGTGACCATGACAGAGCTTGAAAAATTTAAAGTCGGCAAACATCTGCTCCCACGCAGCAATTTTCAGATCCCAGGTAAAACCCAAGGCGGTCAAACGGTGGATTTTGCTGGGATGGAGTCGCCCTCTCTTGCGCGAGCTTCGTTGCTCCTGACACCACAAGCTCAAGGTTTGATCTGCTGAACCTTTTTCCAAACCCCTGTCGGGTAGGGTACAGTGACCATACTTAAATTTATACCCTTTTAACAAAGCAAACATCTCATCCCAATAGGTCTGCTCAAGATCCCAGACAAAGCCTGCCATCTCGAGTCTCTCTTGTCTGATTGGGGGAAGTTTGCCAGTGGTTTTATCCCTTCTTTGTGTTTTGGCCCACTCAGCCAGCTTGGGCATGTGGGGATCTTTATCTGGTATTTTACCGTGACCGTTTATCAGTTTATATCTCTCAAAAAGGGCAAACAGCTCTTCCCAGGCTGCTACCTCTAGGTTCCAGACAAAGCCAAGGCTATTTAAACGGTCTTCTCTCTCGGCTGTAAGGCTGCCTTTTTTATCATTTCTTCTTTGTAACTCCGCCCAATCAGCAAGTTTGGGATTGTGGGGGTAGTTCTGTGGCACAGCACCATGACCATGTATTTTATAAAATTTTTCCAGAGCCTTGAAACCAGCCTCCCAGGCATCAACCTCAAGATCCCAGACAAAACCCAGCATGGTTAATTTTTCTTCCCACTCTTTATCAAGGCGAGCACTCTGTTTTTCCCGTCTTTGTCTGCTTACCCAGTCTGCAAGTTCAGGGTTGTCGGACCAGCCTTTGGGAACCTTGCAATGGTTGTGTTGACTTTTATAAATCACCAACTCTTTATACATTCGCTCCCAAGCGGTTTTTTTGGGGTCCCAGATAAAACCGATATCTGTCAGCTCCTGATAGCGGGATTTAAGTAGACTGTTTTTCACATGGTTTTTACGTTGCTGTTCTACCCATTGGCTCAACTGGGGGTTGTCGGCAAGACGTTGGGGAATTTCACAATGGTTGTTTTTATCTCTAAACGCCAAAAGTTGACCAAAATTTTCATCCCATAGATTGCTCAATCTTTTAACACAGTTAATCAAAATAGCCTCACTGTTGACCCGGTTTTGCTCTTCACCATTTTGAACAATCTCTAGCCATTTATTAAGATGTTCAATGTTCCATTTTCCTGTGCGA
The DNA here is from genome assembly GCA_015232405.1 of Magnetococcales bacterium. Taxonomy (GTDB): domain Bacteria; phylum Pseudomonadota; class Magnetococcia; order Magnetococcales; family JADFYX01. Next base: position 74,748 of record JADFZS010000001.1, read on the forward strand.
CCAAAGTTTATTCTTATATCTCTTAGCTCCTGGGCAAAACTGCTGTCTTGCTCTTTGAATAGCTGCAAACTTGCCCATAAATCGTCACTGTTGTTGAGGCCTTCTGTGCAATCGCCATTTGCATTTTTTCTTATGGCTACTGCAATGTAGCCACTTTTTTGCTCAGCTATTTTCCTCAGCACAGGCTCATAAGTGGATGGGTTCTCTTTTTTGCTGCCATTTATGAAAAACACCATATCAGCCGGGTTGAGATTAAATCCTGATTCTATTGTGGATGTTAACGACAAAATAGCGTGGTTGCTTTTTGCGTATAAGAGATACTGTTCATCTATTTGGGTAGCTGTTTTTAAACCTTCCACACAAAAAGGTATAAAATGGTTTATGGTTGCTGGAGCATCGGCTAAAAAATTATCTGCAAACTCTCTAGCCAATGCCGGTTTTTCGTGCCGGGTGTGTATGTGGCAAATCTCCGGTTTTTCACTGTGACACAGAGCAATTGCATCTAGCTGGCTCTCTTTGTCATCTATTATTGGTAAAAGAAATTTCCAGTTGCGAATGCTTTTTTTTTGAATGCCATCTGCCATAGTTGCCAAATGTACAACCGGGCCGTATAGCTCTTTATCATCAAGGCGAAAGAGAGCTTTTAGCTCACCCTCCTTGTTGGGTTTCAAGGCATCTAAACGGTAAGGTGTAGATGTCAACAGATAGAGCTTTTTGATTGGCAGGTCACTATCTTGTAGTGCAGGGTTGATCTTTTCTCCCCATGGTGAAACAAGATGATGGGCTTCAATTATCAAAGCTAGATCAATAGGTGAATAACCCAAAATAGCCTGTTGCAATGTGGGTAGAATATCTGCTGTCGCCAAGATAATTTTTATTCCACTTTGCAGGCGCAAGCCCAAAAACTGCCTAAGTTCACCAGTTGTTGAGGTAAGGGGGTGGTTAAAATCACTCTGCTTTAATTTTGCTGGCTGTTTAACAAAAACCAGGGGGGCAATGGTGGCCCAAGAGGTCTGTTTTTGCCAATTATTGATAAAATCACGTATATGGTTTTGACTTGGCAGTATAACCAGTCCACAGCGTTGGTTGCCCAAGTTCTCCAGGAGGTGTCTTGCGGTTTGCAATATATCATTGCCCATGGATGAAACCAGCAAAGCCCTGTTATCTGAAAGCCCCCGGATAATATTCAAGGCTTCGGCCTGGACAGGTGATGGGGCGTTGCGAGTTGGTAGTATGCCACCACCTTTTAGCCAACGGTTGAAACTTGTAAAATCCAGCGGTGACAGCAGATCAAGATCCGGGGCCAGAATGCGATGAAAGCCATCTTGTTTTTGCAGTACTTTGGGCAGTGTTTTTGTGTTGCTGATCAACAGGGGTTGCAGGCTATGTTTTATAAGGTTTTGAAACTCTGCAACCTGTTCATCTGTTAGCTCTTCTCTGTTGTGGCAGTAGTAGAGGGCGTAGGGGTGGGTCTCCCCACTGCTGGTTTTGAAATAGCCGTGGGCGCATGTTAGTTTTTCCGGTAGACAGAACCGTTTTCTTGTCTCGGCTGTAATGGCAGAAGCTGGCAAAACCTCCGTTGCCTGATAAAAAGAACGGCTGGCAAGCAACCCCTCCACAAACAGGGCAAAGGCCAACTTTACCTCTTTAGTTACGTAATGGCTGGTTTCACCATCTAACGGCTCTTTTGTCTGATCATCAATCAGCTCTTGGGAGGTGGCAGGTTGCTTCTCTTCCAACTCACTATTGGCAGCGAGACCTTCCCATGAACCTTCTGTTGGAATAGTAGTTTGGGATAACGGTTTATCAACTGTTTTTGTCTCAACAGTTAAATCTGAGAGTCGCTCTTCCAGCTCTTTAAAACTGCTAAGGTTATAAAACAGCTTTGCGTCCCCAAAACGTCGTGCATCAGGATGTTTAGGCAGCATTTTATATCCTATCGTGGTGTTGCATCCGGCAGACCACCATCAACAGGTATGGTTGCGCCTGTTGTTGGGCTCTGTCTTGTGACAAAATATAGAACCGCATTTGCCACATGTTTGGCTGTAACTGCTGCTTTTAACAGGTTGCGGTTTTGATAATATGCCTCCAGACCTGCCTCATCCAACCCCCTGGCTTTCATACGGTCTGGCCCCACCTCAGCCCAGAGGCCAGATTTGCGTTTACCTTCTGAGAAAACCGCATCAGGAGCAACCATGTTAACCCGTATATCATCACCAGCCATCTCCAAGCTGGCTATTCTGGCAAGTTGGTGGGAGGCCGCTTTGGTGGCACTGTAAGCTCCGAAATTGGCTCCGGGAGCAAAAACATTTTTGGTGGATATTAAAATAATATCACCACCTGTACCCTGCATTTTTAAAATACGACCTGTTGCCGATAGAACGTTTAAGGTTCCTTCAATATTGACCTTTTGCAGACGGTTGAAATCTTCTGTTTTCATATCGTTTAATGAGCATACATGGGCAAGGCCAGCATTTATTATAGCTATGTCCAAGCCCCCCCATTCATCGATAATCTCCCCCATAGCCTCATCCACCGCTTTACTGCTTGTGACATCCATAGCTACAGCAATAACCCGGTCTTGATACTGCTCTTTTAAGTCTGCCACTAAGGAGTCAAGATGGGGGCCGGGTAGATCTGTAGCAGCAACATGACAACCGTTGGCTAACAGCTCCCGACAGATACCTGCTCCAATGGCTCCTGCTGCACCTGTTACCATGGCAATGGAACCCGCCAGAGCTGGTGGTTGCTCACTGTCAAGTTTGGCCTGTTGCAGGGGATAATACTCCATGGCAAACATATCAGCATCGCTTAGGCCGCTATATTTTTCCCCCATGTTAGCAATGGTGTTTTTAACTTGTAGGGTCTGCTTGGTGATATCACGAACAATATTTGCCTCACCAACATCAGCACCAGCACAAACCACACCCACACCCGGTATACATGACACCCGTGGTGATTGATCGTAAGAGGAGTGATGTTTTTTGCTGTGTTTATTAAAATATTTTAAATATGACTTTTTATAGCTGGCGATAGCAGGGGCTATCTGCTCACTATCTGCAATCCAGGCAGGTAGCGGTTTTATACGGATAAGATGGTCAGAGGTAAGAGGGGGGGTTAACAGCCTTTTGTCGGCCCTGTCTTGGGCTAATATATTCAAGCTTTCATTGTCGATTATGGGCGACAATATAAACCGTTTATAGGGGGTGTCTGGATTGTTGGTGGGGGCTGCCAGTTGCCCGCGCAGTTGTGGAGCCAGTTTGCGATACCGTTTTTTAGCAGTAGCTATATTGTTGCTCTTTTTGCTTTTTTTACTGTTTAACCTGTTCTGGATAAACACCTCCGCTCTGGTTACAATCTCAATATGGTTGGTATAGGCAACCATGGCATCATCACCCCAGGTTATCAGACCGTGTTGCATGAGGATCATGCCAGTGGCATCAGGTTTTTTGGCATAAGCCTTGGCAACAGCTTTTGCCAGAGAAAAGCCGGGATGGATATATGGGAGAATTATAACCTCATCACCAAAAGCTTTTTTCAGCTTCTCTTCACCGTTTTTCTGGTTGCTCAGGGTTAAGATAGCGTCGGCATGGCTGTGATCGATAAACTTGGCTGGTAGAAAAGCGTGGAGCAGAGCCTCTATTGATGGGGTTGGAGCCTGGGAATCAAAAAGGTTGCAGCGTATTTGATTGACCATCTGGGCATCATCAAGGGTTTTTATGGACTGTAACTCTTGCAGCCTGGCTAAATGTAGACCAGGAAGCCCCGCAGCTGTAAGGGTTGCCAGATCATGACCAGAAGCTTTTATAAAAATAGCATCGATATTCTGACCTAAAATATTTTTGTAAGAGCTTTTTACCGAGGAGTTGCCACCACCATGTAGCACCAGTGAAGACTCCATCCCTTGTAATTGGCTGCTATAGATACGCAGTGCAATATCTCTATTGATGCTATGAGAGTGTTTATTGGCAAATCTGGTTGCGGCACTTTTTGACCATCTATTTTTCATTTCGCTATATCCCTTCCACAAAATATCCAACCTGACTTACCATAATAACATAATAGTGAGCTTTTTGAGGAGGGGTGCTCTTCTCTTTTTTTGTGATTGACACAATATGTACATGTACATATTATATGTACAAGCACTAAAATTATGGAGATATCAAATGGCTAAATCTATGAGTTATACTGCATTTAGGAAAAATTTATCCAGTGTAATGGCTGAGGTAGAAAGAGATAGTATCACTTATCAGATAACCAAAAAAGGTAGTGAAGGGGTGGTTGTTATGTCTCAGAGTGATTTTAACTCACTAAACGAAACCCTCTATCTTCTCTCAAGTTCTGCTAATCGGGAAAAATTAAGAAGTTCTATGAAGGAGGCCAAAGCAGGAGAGTTTGTTGAGGTCGATTTGTGAATGTCAAATGGACAAAAACTGCTGCCCGTGATGTTCAATACTGGCAAAAGTGCAAGCCTGGGTACATTAAAAAGATTAAAGCTCTATTAGCTGATATTCAAAAGAGTCCATACCAAGGGCTGGGCAAGCCTGAGGCACTACTTTATGAGCTTTCAGGTTTGTGGTCTCGACGTATTAGCAGAGAACACAGGTTGATTTATGAGGTTGTTGATAACAATATAATAGTTTACCAATGCCGTTACCATTACACTGAAAATTAACCTGATAATAGGTCAACTAGCTGAATATTTTAAAGTTTGGGGGTTGTTATGGAGCGTGATCAAGCTATTAAATTTATGTTGGATGCTTTGGCTGGGATGAAATCCAAAGGTGGGTCCGATCTTTTTATCACTGCAAACTATCCCCCGGCTGCCAAGTTAGATGGTAAAATGACCCCGTTGACCAAGCAGGCGTTGGCCCCATCAGATACCAGTATGTTGGTGAGGGCCATTATGAATGATCGTCAGATTAAAGAGTTTGACGCAACCAGAGAGTGTAATTTTGCCATCAATCCCAAAGGTGTTGGACGTTTCAGGGTCAATGCTTTTGTGCAACAGGGCCACTCCGGCATGGTTTTAAGAACCATCACTACCGATATTCCAGACTTTGACGCATTAAAACTGCCACCTATTTTAAAAGATGTGGTGCTGAGTAAAACTGGTCTGGTTTTGGTGGTTGGCGGAACCGGTTCCGGTAAATCCACATCTTTGGCAGCCATGTTGGGGGTGCGAAATAAACAGACCCACGGTCATATTATCACCATTGAAGATCCCATTGAATATGTCCACCCCCATGTCAACTGTATGATCACCCAACGGGAGGTTGGGGTGGATACCGAGAGTTGGGAAGATGCCCTTAAAAATACTCTGCGTCAGGCCCCGGATGTTATACTTATTGGTGAAATACGTGAGCAGGAGACCATGGAACATGCCATCAACTTTGCTGAGACCGGTCATCTAGCTCTATCCACCCTCCACGCCAACAGTGCCAACCAGACCCTTGATCGTATCATCAATATGTTTCCCTCGGAAAAACGTCAGCAGTTATTGATGGATCTCTCCCTTAATTTACGGGCTATTGTCTCCCAGCGACTGTTGCGTAAAAAGGGTGGTGGTCGGGTGGCAGCGGTTGAGATAATGTTAAACTCTCCTCTTATTGCCGACCTTATATTTAAAGGGGATGTTTCCGGTATAAAGGCCATTATGGCGGCCTCAACTGAAATTGGTATGAAAACCTTTGATCAGGCACTGTTTGAACTTTATGAATCGGACCAGATAACCTATGAAGATGCCCTGCGTTCTTCGGACTCTGCCAATGAGCTGCGTCTCAAGATCAAGTTGGAGGGCAAAGCAGCTAAAGGTAAAGATCCTATGGAGGGGTTGGACGGTCTGTCTCTGGTCAAAAAAGAGGGGGAAGAGTAACCCATAATGGATATATCTCCATATCTCGATCTAATGATAGAGAAAGAGGCATCGGATCTTTTTTTTACCCCTGGTGCTACACCTAAAATGAAGGTGGACGGTGTATTGGCTTCTGTGGGTAAGGAGCTACTAACCAAAGAGCAGACCACCGCTGCGGTAATGGGTATTTTGCAACCGGAGCAGAGTGAATTTTTTAAAACCAACCTGGAGATTGATTTTGCTATCGCCCATGGTAGTGCTGGCAGGTTTAGGGTTAACGCCTTTCATCAAAAAGGCAACCCGGCAATGGTGCTGCGGTATATCCGCAGTGAAGTACCAAATATCGAAACTTTGAAAGTACCGGAGGTTTTAAAAGATCTTATTTTAAACAAGCGTGGTTTGCTGTTGATGGTGGGGGGGACAGGCTCTGGTAAATCAACCACTCTTGCTGCCATGATCGACCACAGAAACAGCACAACAGGTGGTCACATTTTGACCATTGAAGATCCTGTTGAATTTTTCCATCCCCATAAAAAATCCCTTGTCAACCAACGGGAGTTGGGGCCAGATACCCACTCTTATGCCAACGCTTTAAAAAGCAGTTTGCGAGAGGCTCCCGATGTAATATTGATTGGTGAAATTCGTACCCGTGAGACAATGGAGGCAGCTTTGGAGCTGGCAGGAACTGGTCATCTGTGTATATCCACCCTCCACGCCAATAACGCCAATCAAGCTTTGACAAGAATAATAAATATGTTTCCCCAGGAGTCCCACAGCCAGCTGTTTATGGATCTCTCCCTCTATTTGCGGGGGATTCTTTCCCAGCGTCTGGTAAAAAGTTTAGACGGTAAAAGACGAGCAGCAGTTGAAGTGATGATCAACACCCCCCATGTTGCAGAGCAAATTTTAAAGGGTGATGTGGATAAGGTCAAAGAGGCAATAGCCCAAAGCAGTGAAAAGGGTGTACAATCCTTTGATACTGCCCTTTTGCAGCTTTATAAAGAGGAGGCTATTTCAATGGAAGAGGCTCTTAACAATGCCGATTCCAGGGCTAATCTAGAGGCTAAAATCCATTTTGCTTAGGTGAATGTATGGCAGAAATTTTGGTAGTTGATGATGATAGTCAAGCAATTGAACAGACCTGTCGTTTAATATCTGAAATTGGACATACCACAGATTTTTTAGTGGAATCTCGCTATCTGGTTCCCAAATTAGAGGCCCACAAGGTTGATCTGGTTCTGTTGGATGTAAACATGCCGGATGTCGATGGCCTGACCCTTCTAAAAGAGCTTAAATCCCACCCGGTGCTTGATAAAATTCCTGTCATCATGGTCACAGGTGAGACTGGTGAAAAGCTGATATCCCAATGTTTTCAATTGGGTGCTGTGGATTTTGTCAATAAACCCATACGTCCGTTGGAGCTGCAATCACGGGTGAGAATAGCCCTTGAAACCCAGGAACATATCCTTGATATAAAGAAAAAAAATGATGATTTAGCGCAAGCAAAAGCCTTTTCAGAGACAATTTTCAACAGCATGGAAGATGTTCTTGTGGTGTTGAACAAAGATGATCTCACTGTTGTGGATGCCAACAAGGTATTTGTTGAAAAGGTTGGGCTGCCCATCTCTGAAATTGTCGGTGCGCCCTGTTATTTTACCGCTCGGGAGCTGTACCACCCCTGTTACCCCTGTCATGGTCACTCTGATGCCTGCATATTGTCAGATACCATTCAGAGCGGTATCACCAACGATCAAGAGTTTCAATATGAGCAGGAGAAGGGTGATATACGCTACACAAAAATTATCACTATTCCCATTAAACGACCGGGAAAAGATGTTGATAAAATTCTGTTGATAGCAAGAGATGTAACCAAGGCCCGTCTCCTGCAAGATCGTTTGCGCCATCTGGCTTTCCACGATGTATTAACAGGTCTGCCAAATAGACAGCTTTTTTATGATCGTATAAATCAATCATTAGCCATGAGCCATCGTAAAAATAAAATGATGGCTGTCATGTTTTTTGATCTCGACCGTTTTAAAAAGGTAAATGATACCCTGGGCCATGATATTGGTGATCTTTTACTGGTTGAGGTGGCGAGCCGTTTAACATCATGTGTAAGAAAGAGTGACACCATAGCCAGACTGGGTGGGGATGAGTTTACTGCTGTGTTAAACGAGGTGGATAGTGTTGATCAGGTTAAAAAACTTGCCAACAAAATGTTGAAAAGTCTGGGCAAAAAATTCAATTTGGAAGAGCACACCCTGGTTGTCACCTCCAGTATAGGTATCTCCATGTTTCCCCAAGATGGTGACAACATGGAGCTGCTGACCAAACATGCTGATAAAGCTCTCTACAAGGCAAAAGGGGCAGGGCGCAACAACGCCCAATTTTACTCTGGCATGTCAGGTAAAAAAGGGCGTTGATTTAGCCAGTAGCATTAAAATAAATTCATGAACCAGTTGATAAGTTGTATTGACTCTGTAACTATCCAGTGCACGATTTTGTACAGTAAATAGGCCACCAATGGGTATATTATTAGAGAGAGCAAGTCGCCTAGATATTTAATAGACCAACCAAATTTATCGACAAAATAGTCGCTTAATTTATGGATTAACCTTGTTGGCTCCCACTCTTTAATTGTTCTGGCTTGGTCATCGTCTATAATTTCATCTTTTTTACAGTCAGCAGGATCAATTGCCTTTAGGAATATAGCTCGTTTTTGTTCACTGGCTTTTTGCACATGTTTACCAAGGGCGTGGTTGGGGAGCATGAAAAACCACATCATATACAGTATAAATGCAAAGAATATCCACGGTTGGGTGATTGTGGAGAAGTAGATCATGTTTTCCATAAATGCCGGTGCCATACTTATTAAAACATCATTTATGTACTCCATTGCACCCACATAACCAACATCACAATCTTTAGTGCAGGTGCGAACTTCTGGCACAATTAACGGCAACAGCATGACCAGCAGTGTTGTTTCGATAAACGCTCGGTAAACCAGCTGCTTTGTTTTTACGTAATCGGATAGTTTTTCAGATAATCTGTCCCATTTGGATTTATCAGTGATGATTCTTTCTGTAATTATTTCTGAATCAACAGCTGTTTTGGTAATTTGAAACTGGTCTGGCAAAAATCCTGGAGCATAGCTATCCGTAGCCCGTTTCATGCGCTCAATAACCGTATTATGAATCTTGATTGTCCCAGGCTTGATCAATGGGGTTTCTTGATCAATTCGACAAAGTCCATTTATATCCCTTGGTCCGTAACGGTAGAAAACTCCTAAATTTTTACGGGAGTCAAATAGTTCCCCCTGTACATTGGCACTGTAATACACCTCTTCTATGCTACCGGGGTTAAACCTTAAACCGCACTTCTCCGCCCGTTTCATCATCCACTCCAGAGCAACATCTGATAGTCCTGCCCTTGGGTAGCCACCACCAACGTTTGAGTGTACACCTGCAAACCAAACCTGTTCGATAGTTTTTGGTTTAGGTTTGCCAGCAGCCAAGTTTGGTCGCTCATCCCAGATAATAGGATGAAATGTACTGCGTTTATCATCAATGGCCAGGGCATGGTAGACATTATCGACTATCAAGTGGGGCTGATAATCGTAGAACTGATGTGGTGCAATTTTATTGGCACAGTACTCCAGCCTATTGAAAATCCATTTAAAGCCGTTGCTCCAAGCTGGGCTGAAGTTTTTGGGAAAACCCAAAGCACTCACCGTATCCCAAATACCGAGAAAATGTATCCTTAGCTCGTCATGGGGATAAACCAGATCGCTATCCCACCGTTTTCTACTATCACTCTGGTCAATATTTGGATCATGTTTTCCCGGTTCACTACGAGGGGGAGCACTGGATTGGTAATAGTCCATTGCCTGGTCTATGCTTTGTTGAAACTTTTTTTCTTCAAAAACTCCGTTATTTTTAAATTTTTCTCTGTTTATAAGCCCACACCATTGAACCATACCGGTAAAAGCACGGGCTGTGGCGGCACCACGACTAAAACCAAATACATATATTTTTTCTCTTATTTCTGGATTTTCATGGTGGGTATAGTTTCTGGCGAGAAACTCATAGAGATCCCGGACATTATTTTTAAATCCCACCCCCATACCTGCTGATATACTACGGATTATATCATTGTCTTGGGTTCCAACACCATTATCATAAAATGATATCTGATCGGGAGTGGTGGACTGATCTTTGGGACGAAGGTCTACAGATTGAAAAATTTTGTATACATTACTGTCATCACCTGAACCACCCTTATTGCCTGTTCCATCGGCACACAGAACTATATTTTTCATATTGTCTCTCCGAATTTTTTGTTGGTTAGCAATGCAAAGGAAAGTTATAAACCTCTTCCCTTAGATTTTTTCAATCCAGGCTACTTCCTCAAACTTGGGTTTTATAATAAGATTTACAGATACTAAAAATAATAACAGACTTCGTCAAGTACTATAAAGCAGTTTAACAATAATTAAAAATGTACAATATAATATGTATAAATTACAAATATTGGATACATTTTATTTATTAGTTTTATTCAGGTAAGGGGAGTTGAAACGTTTTTAAACTGTTTTTAATCACAGCCAAGGTTTTTTCCTTGTTGGGTGTTGCAGAGGTAGGGTTGCTTAAGGATGGACCCAATAGGGTGGGTATGTCGGGGGTAGGGGTTTGGAATAGTTTAAAGCTTATGCGGTCTCTGGGGTTTTTAATTGTGTCATAGGCCCACTCAATCTCTTTGGCTCTTGTGGGAGATGCTGTTTTTGAGTGGATGGCAATGAGACGTTGATAGGCAGCATGTACCGCCTCATCATCAGCGTCTGGTTCAATATTTAAAATGTGAAATGGGTTTTTCATTCAAAAAGATCCATGGCTAGTTGCCGTACTGGAGGTTCAATCTTTTTCTTGGGTTTGCTGGTGGGGCCATCTTCACGGTTCAGGGCTTTATCCACCAGATAGGCCAGGATAAACTCACCACGGCTGGCATATTCACTGTTGGCCAGTTTTTCCAATAGCAGATCACGCAAGCTGTTCTCAGCCATGTTTTTACGGTTCACGGCAAACTCGACATCAATTAGTTTTTTTAACTTACGGACAAGCTGTTTTTCCACTAGTTTGGGTATTTTCGCTGGTGAGAGGGCCGATAGGCTCCTGCGACTGCCTTTTGCCGATTGCCCCATAAGTTTATCAATACGATGAGCAGTTTCGCCATCCCTTCTGCGCACCGCTGTTGGTAGAGCTTCTCGCAAGGCATAAAAATCTTCATCGGATATGCGGTAGGTCTCCCCCCCACATTTGGCATATATGTGGTAGAAGAGAAAAGCTGGTTCATCTTTCCACCGTTTAGCAGCTACTTTGGCAAAGATACCTAACAGGGGTAGCTCATTGATGTAATAGAGGTCAGAGCAGATGGTATCCAGCTCTTTACTGCTGAAATCTTGTTTTGCTGCCTTTTTTAGATACCCTTGCAAAAAGTTGAGGGCTTGGGAGAGCAGAGGATTTTTATTTTTATAATGTTGTTTCCCAAGGGTGATTACTCTTTTTGTCTCCCTTTTGCTCACAGAACTAGAGCTGTCTTTTTCTAAAAGATCTTTATACCTTTGTAGTTGGCTATGATCGGGGGAAAAAATCATACCTGCCTCCAGGTATAGGGACAGATGGTAATATGGGCCAACACCAGCAATTTTTTGCCCTGCTATAAGAGCTGTTGTTGACTCCTCCACATTACCAGCCATAGACTCCAGCAGGGATTGCAGTATATAGACCTCTGCACTCAGGGGTTTACCCACCTGACTATCGTGGGACAAAAGAGTTTTTTGCGCCCCTTGTAGTTCACGACGGGCAAGATTCAAGTTGCCGGTTTTAATTTGACTGCGGGCATGTTGCAGTTGTGAGTTTATCTGGGTGGCTAAAATCTGCCCGTTGTTTGGTTCTAGTTTTTGGGCTTTTTTTGCCAGACCAGCCGCTTTTTTGTATGACTTTTTATCTATTGCCTGCTCACTGGCAAGCATCAATATGTCGGGATTTTCAGGAAAATGTTTAATAGCCTTGGAGACTAAAAGCTGTAGTCCGGTCTGGTCTTCATCTTGTTGCTGCCAGCGTATGAGCCTGATGACCGTTTGGCTATCATCGGGGTCGTGGAGATGGGCCTCCTGGAGATGTTCTATTATGTGGAGCCTTGAAGGCCAGGGGGCGGACTCTTCCAATGAAGCAAAATGGTTGTGTAGTTGGGCAATGGTGAGGGAGTTTTCATAGCTTTGTTCTTGCTCTGCAAGCAGTTTTAAACATTTTTTCCAGTGGGTGTTGCTGCGCACCCGATGCTTTTGTTGTTGATGGTGCAGAGCCAACAAACGGGAGTTTTCAAACGGGGTTAAAGCACCTATCTGTTTTTCAACCTTGCTGCGTTTTTCTAGATTTTCAACCAGTAGATCAAGGTAGATGTCCCGCAACCATGGTCCTGGTAAGGGTGGGGTGTACTCTAAAAGTGCTTTTAAAAATTGAGCACTTTTTGTGGTGGTTGATAGTTTGTTGAGCAGTTGTAAAAGGGGTTTGGTAATCCCCATTATCTGGGCGACCAGCTGTTGGTCAGCTTGGGGGATTTGCATCAATGCTCGTACCAACGATCTGCCGGAAAGTGTACGTATACCTGCAACTCTAGCCAGATTGGTAAACGGGGAGTTGCCGGGTATCTTGGCAATGGCACTGAGCATGGCTTCATTGTCGCCCTGTTTGCTAGCCAGAGATTTAATTATAGTTGCAAACTGCCAATATGGGGAGACAGGCTTGATGATTTCCAGCTGTTTATCCAGCTGTTTGTGTTCACCCTGTGTCAAAGCAGCAAGTGTGGCCTTGGCATATTTTAGCTCTTGGCGCAGTGGATGATCTTTGGGTATGCTCTCTTTTATTTTTGCTGTGTTGATTAAAAGGTGAGCAGCCAAGAGGGATAGCATACTTTCTGCTAGTTGGGGATGGTTTTTTTGAAGATCTTCTTGATGGCTAAAATAGAGTTTGGCTCCCTGTTCAATTTGTTGGCTGTTGATGAGGTAAACCAAAAAAGGGGCCGGGTCTAAAGGTGTTGGTGATAGTCTTTGGGCATGCTCCCATAAAACCGCCGCCTCCTTGAAGAGACCAGTAGCTGCAAGCTCGCCACTGCGTTGCAGGTGGGCAGCAGACTGTTTTTTATCATGGGGCCGACCTGTCGTCTTATTTATAGGTCCAGTCATGCAAAATCACACATTATCCAAGATAAGAGCCGATTTTTTTTATATCTCATTAATTATAGCGCAGCTTAGATAATAAACCAAGGAGCCAAGCTGGGAAGATGTAAGACAGATGGTGTTTTGCCTTTTAAATTTACCGACCACTCTTTTAAGAAATGGAGCAGACAGATGCCAGAGTTACCAGAGGTAGAGACAATTCGTCGAGGATTGGCTCCACTTTTGATCAAGCAGGAGATAAAAGCTGTAACAACACGTCGCGAAAACCTCCGTTGGCCCATGCCGATAAAGGAGCTTGCCGATAATCTTCCCGGTCACACCATTGATGATGTATCAAGACGAGGAAAATATCTGCTAATGCCCATTGGCAGAGGTTCCCTTATTGTCCATTTGGGGATGTCTGGGGTGTTACGCCACCATAAAAAAAATATCCCCTATGTGAAACATGACCATTTTGATATCGCCTTTAAAAATGGTAGCCATCTGCGTTTGAACGACCCCAGACGTTTTGGGGCGGTGCTATGGACAAGTGAACCACCTCTAAATCATCCTCTGCTTGCCAAGTTGGGGCCGGAGCCGCTGCTGGCAGATTTTAATGCAGATTATCTTTATGAGAAAAGTAGAGGAAGAAAAGGGGGTATTAAAAGTTTTTTGATGGATTCTCAAGTGGTGGTGGGGGCTGGAAATATCTATGCGGCAGAGTCACTGTTTATAGCAAAGATAAACCCCCTGCGCCCGGCAGGTAAACTCGACAAAAAAGATTGCGAAAAGTTGGTGGCTGCTATTAAAAAAATATTGCTGGCCTCCATAGAGCTGGGGGGAACCACCCTAAAAGATTTTCGTAACGAAGATGGCAAGCCCGGTTATTTTCAGCAGTCATTAAATGTCTATGGTCGGGGTGGTGAAGAGTGTGTGGTGTGTGCTGCCACCATAGAACAGTACCGTTCCGGTGGCAGGGCCACAGCTTTTTGTCCCCAATGTCAAAAAAAATAGATTTAATTTTTGGGGTCTGTCTTGCTGCCAACCTGTTCACCCCAACGCAGTTTTTCACGTAAAATAGAGTAGTAGTTTCTATCTGCTGCATGGAGAACGTGAAGTTGATGTTTGGACTGTTTGATTAAAATTTTATCCCCTTCCTGCAGGGGAAATCCCGTCTGTCCATCAAGGGTGAGACGTTGATCAAGGCTGCTGATGTTACTAAGGGTGATGGATATAATGCCATCTCCCGGTACGGCTATGGGTCTGTTGGTCAGGGTGTGGGGGCAGATTGGTACAAGGAGTATGGTGTTTAAAGTGGGATGTATAATAGGCCCGCCAGCAGATAGTGAGTAGGCGGTGGAACCTGTGGGGCTGGAGATAATCAAACCATCAGCCCGGCTTGAGAAGACAAACTGTTTATCAATTGCCACCTCATACTCCAACATTCTTGCCAGGGCACCTTTGTGAATAACCGCATCATTTAAAACCAGATATTTTAATATCTCCTTGTTTTTGCGTTTTATTTTAATGGCTAACAGCATTCGTTTTTCAATGGTGTAGCGACCATCCAATATTTCAGCCATTGTGGAGAGCATGGCATCTTTGGTCACTTCGGTTAAAAAACCCAATCGGCCCATATTTATACCCAACAGGGGGGTTCCTGTGGTTCCAACTGCTCGACAGGCAGCTATGAATGTTCCATCACCGCCAATAACCACCACTAAATCTCTATTATGTGGTAATTTTTCCTGATCGGCAGGAGTAGCTATTTTTTTTGCTATTTTTGCATCCTTGGCTGTCTCTTGTGTAATAGCAACTTTACAGCCCTGTTTATAAAGCCATTTAGCCAAATCTTTGGTGGCTTTAAGTGCCTCGGGATCAGATAATTTTGTAATGATACCAATATTACGCATGGATAAATTGTCTTATGTTATAATAAATAAATTGCCCATTAACCAACGCAACCATACACTAAGATTCTTATAACCCCAAATGGGTTGATTATTTCTTTTTAGGTATTAGTAAATTTATGGACACCAAAACACCAGATCTAGAACAAAAAACCTTGATTGATGTTCAATCTCGTCAAGACCACCGTAAGCTCGATATTGACAAGGTTGGGGTCAAGGATATTCGCTATCCCATAATTGTTCGTGATCGGACCCGTGGCGAGCAACATACAATCGCCTCTATCAATATGTATGTCAAACTACCCCACCTTTTCAAGGGTACTCATATGTCCCGTTTTTTGGAGGTGTTGGCAGAGTATGATCAGGAAATATCTGTTGCCAGTCTGCCGAACCTTCTGGAGAAAATTCGGGGGCGACTTGATGCCGAAGAGGCCCATATAGAGCTACACTTTCCCTATTTTATAAGCAAAACTGCTCCGGTTAGCAAAGCCAAGGCGTTGATGGACTATGAGATTGAGTTTTTGGGTGTGCTTACAGGGGATAAATATACCATGACTGTAAAGGTTATGGTCCCGGTAACATCTCTTTGCCCCTGTTCAAAGGAGATATCTGATGCAGGTGCCCACAATCAACGTTCACATGTTACGGTATCGGTACAGTTTAGAAAATTTTTATGGGTAGAGGAGATTATCGATCTGGTGGAAAATAACGCCTCTTGCCAGCTCTACACCATTTTAAAAAGACCAGATGAAAAATTTGTTACCGAAGAGGCCTATAATAACCCCAAATTTGTTGAAGATATGGTCCGTTCTGTTGCTGCTGAATTGGAAAAAGATAGCCGGGTGAACTGGTTTACGGTAGAATCAGAAAATTTTGAATCAATCCACAACCACTCCGCCTATGCCATTATTGAAGGCGGTCAGAAAGAGTAGTAATAACCATGCGTTTAAGTAAAACCCTACTTCCTACCCTCAAAGAAGATCCTGTTGAGGCACAGATAGTCTCACACAAGCTAATGTTGCGCTCCGGGATGATACGACAACTAGGAGCTGGTATCTATAACTGGCTGCCTTTGGGCCTGCGTGTGCTGCGAAAGGTGGAAAATATCGTCAGGCAGCAGATGGACAAAGCTGGGGCCCAAGAGGTGTTCATGCCAGCTGTACAACCTGCCGAGCTATGGCAGGAGACAGGGCGTTGGGATCAATATGGGGTGGAGCTATTACGTTTTCAAGATCGCGGTGGTAGAGATTTCTGCTTTGGTCCCACCCATGAAGAGGTGGTTACCGATCTGGTGCGCAATGAGCTACGCTCTTATAAACAGCTGCCTGCCAATTTCTACCAGATTCAGACAAAATTTCGTGATGAGGTGAGACCACGCTTTGGTATTATGCGAGGTAGGGAATTTTTAATGAAGGATGCCTACTCATTCGATCTGGATCAGCAGAGCCTGGATAATAGCTATGAGGTGATGTTTCAAGCATATAAAGAGATTTTTAAAAGTTGTGGTCTCTCTTTTCGGGCTGTGGAGGCCGACTCTGGAGCCATTGGTGGTTCAGCCTCCCATGAGTTTCATGTATTGGCCGAGTCCGGTGAAGATGCCATAGCATCATGTGATAGCTGTGATTATGCTGCCAACCTGGAAAAAGCAGTGGCTGGTTTGCAAGATGGTACAGACACCCCCCCTACAGCCGAGATGCAAAAAGTGGCAACTCCCGAGGCAAAAACCATTGATGAGGTAAGCGAATTTTTTGCCGTCACCCCAGATAAAACCTGCAAATCCCTGTTGGTAGAGAGTGATGAAGGGCCATGTATGCTTCTGTTACGTGGCGATCATGAGCTAAACGAAATCAAGGCTGGCAATCTGTTGGCTGGAAATAATTTTCGCCTGTTGGAGCCACACGAGGTAAAAAAATTAACAGGTGTTGGTGTTGGCTCTTTGGGGCCTGTTGCCAGCAAACTAAAAATAATAGCCGATAACTCCCTTGCCAACATGAGTGATTTTATCTGTGGAGCCAATGAAGATGGTTATCATCTAACCGGGGTGAATTGGGAACGTGATCTACCTTCCCCCCAATTTGCCGATCTTCGCAATGTCCAAGAGGGGGACTCCTGCTCTCGCTGTGATGCAGGCTCTTTGCGCTTGGATAGGGGTATTGAGGTGGGTCATGTGTTTAAACTTGGTGATAAATATACCAAATCGATGAATATGACCGTCTTGAATCAAGATGGCAGGGAGCAGACACCTTTGATGGGCTGCTATGGTATTGGTGTCTCCCGTATTGTGGCTGCAGCAATTGAGCAAAACCATGACGATAATGGTATTGTCTGGCCCATATTCTTGGCTCCCTTTCATGTAGAGATTTTACTTATCAATCCCAAAGAGGCCCCGGCAGCTGAGTTTGCCGAAAAGCTCTATCAGCAGCTGTTGGATAGTGGCTTGGAAGTACTATTGGATGATCGCCATGAACGCCTTGGGGTTAAATTTAAAGATGCCGATTTAATCGGTGCACCAATTCGAGTGGTTATTGGTGGTCGTGGTATTAAAGAGGGAGCGGTTGAGGTGCAGAGCCGTAAAGGTGGCTCCTCCCAAAAGGTGGCTTTAAATGAGGTTGGCGAGACATTAATCAACCGTGCCAAAGATTTGTTGAGCGGATCGTAAGGAGGGCAGTTATGATTGCTGATAGTGGTGCTCTGTCAGGCTCTGATAAGGAGACTTTGGGAGAGCAGGTAAAAGAGGCTTTTGCAAAACAGGTTAGCGACGGAGCCAAAGATAGTATGCGGGATCTGGTGCGGGTGATGTTGCCAGAAATAGCGCAAAAAGTGGTGCAAGAGGAGATAGGGCGTATCCATGCCGAAGAGAGATCGGTTGCTATTGATGGTGAGCACCTAACAGCAGCGGTTCGTGATGCCTTTGCCCCCCAAGTTGAAGCCATGGCCCGTGATATGGTCAAAGATTTGGTTGCCGAGATGTTGCCAAAACTGGCTGAAGAGATGGTTCTCGGCGAGATAGAACGAATTAAAAATCAAGGTGGTGAGGAATAAACATCTGCTACAATGATTAACACCTTAACTAAAAATCTAGTTTGGTATAGAGATAAATTGGTTAGGCGTATTGTGCAAAAAGGGCCATATTTTGCCCAAAGATTAATTGTAAAACAGGTAGCAAAACCCCATATTGCCAAATATCGTGGCAAGGATAACCAGGGACCGGAGATATTTGAAACTGTCTTTTTTGAACTACGAACCCGTTGTAACTCCCACTGTACCTTTTGTGCTGGCTCTGTTGAAAATGAGATTCGTCCTGATTTGAATATGCCATTTGCGGTATTTAAAAAGGGGATAGATAATTTAAAAGATATTGGGTTTACTGGTAGGGTTGCCTTCCATATTACCAGTGAGCCTCTTCTTACTCCCAACCTGCCTGAATATATCACATATGCCAGAGAGCAGTTGCCAAAGGTGTGGTTGCAGCTACTTACCAACGGTCGTAAATTAAACCCACGCAGTGGAACCGCCGTAATAGATGCCGGTATCAACGAGATAACAGTCAACTATTATGATGATGCCTGTGCAGCCAACCATGATCTACCACTGCCGCAAAATATCCTGAAATTTGAGAGTGAAGTTTTAACAAAACGTTTTACCAAAGGTGAGGTGACAACAGGCCATGGTCCAGATCCCGTTAAGGGTTTTGATGTTTTTCGTTATAACTGTAACAGACGACGAATGAATGAAATTTTATCCAATCAAACCGGATCATCCCCCAATAAGAGCGTGATGACTGAGAGAAATTTTTTAGGTTTTTGTCACTCTCCTCTCACAGATTTTCACATAACAACCGATGGCACAGTTAGTAAATGCTCTAAAGATGTCTTTTTTACCGATCCCATGGGTAACATCATGGAGGAGGATGTGATGGAGATTTGGAACGGCAAACGTTTTCGTGATGTCCATAGAATGTTATTGGCAAATGATCGCAACGCCAATGAGATGTGCCGTGGTTGTGACTATCCCGGTTTTAAGACCATACACGGTAAAAAAGATACTTTAAAACGTCTGTTGCAGCACTCAATCTATGGGCATAAAAGATAGATATGAATATTCAAATTGCCATTATTGGAACCTCAGGAATATCCCCATACCATGTTAAAAGATTGCACAAGATATCTGGTGTAACATGTAGTTGGGTCCACTCTCGTAATCTGGCTCGCGCTGAGCAGTTTGCCAGAGATAACGGCATAAAAAAGGGGACCGACTCGTTAACAGATATTCTTGATGATGACAAAGTTGATGTTTTGATGGTCTTTAACGAGCCAACCAGACATGTTGATATCGCCCTGCAAGGTTTGGCAGCAGGAAAACATCTGCTATTGGAAAAACCCATTGATGTGGATTTACAAAAGGCCGAGAAGCTAGGTCGGGTAGCTAAAGATTCCCCAAATATTGTCGGTGTGGTCTCTCAATATCGTTTTGATCCACTTTTACAACAGATGCGCAATGCAATGTTAAAAGAGGCAAAAGATCTGCCTAAAACTGCCTCTTTGATGATCATGAAAAGCCGAAACCAGGACTATTATGAGGGTGGTACAGGGTGGCGACTCAGCCACAGCCCAGCATTTATGAATCAGGGGATTCACTGGCTTGATGTTCTCAACTGGTTTTTTGGGGAGCCTCTGCAAGTCCGTTCCAGTGCCGCCATAACCCGATCTTTTTTACAGTGCGCCGATATGGGGGCAGCTCTTATTGACTATCCCGGCAATGTATCGGTTGTGGTAAACGGGGGAACCTTTTGTGGCAAAAATATGGATGATCAATTTACCGTTATCCACCCCCATGGAGTGTTGGATTTTCAAACATTAAAAGGTCCAAAACCACCAAAAAACTTCCGTGAACGTCTAGGTCGCAAACTGCTAAAAGTGCCGGTTTGGGGAGCGCCAGATTGTGATGTTCAACAGTTGGCAATGGAGGACTTCATAACAGCTGTAAGAGAAAAACGCCAACCCGTCTGCTCCCTTGCCAACGGACTGTCAGCATTAAGATTGGCCCACGCCCTGAGTGAGTTGGGTTAGCTGGCCTTATTTGATAATTGTCTCAAGATTAAAATCAGAAAGAAGCGCATCTGCCATGGCCATTCTGTTGGCTCTGACCTCTGTGTTGCAGGATAGGGGCATGAGGGATTTTTCCTGCTTTTTTTGGAGATTTCTGTTGTAGACAGGATGGTCCTTATCTTTGTGATAGGCTGTTACCATGTTGTTTAAATTGGTGAGTAGAATATCTTGCGCAGTTGGCCTGTAAGTACGCACAAACTCAGTTAAGAAGTTCATTTTATTGAGAGAAAAACTGTTTTTCTCCTGCATTTTTTCCAAACATATAGCCAATACATCACTACTTGTGCTTTTGTTCCAGACAGGTCGGCGCGCCAGGGAAAATGCCCGGTTGCGGTTGTCACTATCAACCACCGCTTCTAGTAGATCAACGATACTATCAGATATTTTACCGGTTAGTCCTAAAAGGCGGAGATAACGTTCAACGATAATATCGGGGATGGTCAGGGTTCCATTTGAAAGGCCGTATACTACCTGACAAGAGAGTTTCTCTTGTGTTAGCTGCATAAATAGTGAGTTAAGAGTCTCTGTGGTTATCCCGGATGGGGATAGGGCAGCTTCACACTCAGCTTTATCTTCGCTGTTAGGGGTAAAGAGAGGCGATAACAACAGTTCAGCCTCGTACTCCTCCAACTGCGCTATGGCATCTGAGTTTAATCCGGTAATGGCATCATCAACATCGAGCTGAATAACAATTGCTGTTGCTGTTTTTGCTGTTAACGTTCGCTTGGCAACCAAAAGATCTCTAACTACATTAAATAACTTTTGATCCACTGGCATGTCATTCATAGGATGGTATCTACTCTTTTGTCTGATTGCTTGTAAAGCCATTGTCGGTATACCTCTTAATTCGGTTATATACTAACAATCAGACTTGTTGCTCAGATAAAAGTTCATAAAAAAAGTTGGCGAGAATATCAAAAAAATTCAACCCGGATAATGTAATGTTTATCCGGGTTGAATAGTACAAAAAATCAATCGAGAATCATACCTTCCAGACGCTCTAGATCACAACAGAGAACAAAATTTTCATCTCCCTTGTTGACGGTCATGGAGAGTGTTGTGCAGACATTGAGACTGATGTTGGAACGGTATGGTTGGGAAAGGTGAACAACCCCAGGTTTACGCATGGCATCTTGGAATGGAGTTCTACGGGTCCATGTTCCACCCTCAGTATCTGCCATGGGTATATAGCGTTGATCCAAGCAAGCTACACCCTCTTCTGGGAAACAGTTTGTACTGACTTGAACACCCTTATTGTTTAGCAGGTAGACCCGCTCAACACGCTTGAGCTTGAGCATGTTCTTGGCTGCAGTTTCAATGGGTACGCCATCGGCAATAGACCATGCACACTCCATAAACTCATTTGTGAAGTTTGCCATCTCCAGATTATGCCGACGCTCTTCAGTAAGGAATTCAACCTCACAGCGTTCCCTAATGGTAAGGAAATAGGTGTCAAATTCATCCTCTGCTTTGTCTGGACGACGGATAGGTCTGTCGCTGAGATCACCCCAGAAACGGCCTTGGAGAAAGTCTGCATGGAGGCGCATTGCGACAAAAGACTCCTCTTCAGTCTCAATTTTTTCCACCAGCACCAAACTACCTGAAGCGTGAATCAAGGAGATCAATTTATAGAACATCCGCTTGGCACGGGGATCTTTGAAGGCGTTCTCAAGAAAATCCCTGTCCAGCTTAACAATGTCTGGATGGAGCTGCCATAGACGATCCAGATTGGCAGAGTCTCCGCCAAAATCATCAAACATGACCAAGCAACCCAAACGTTGTAGATTTTTGAT
Organism: Magnetococcales bacterium; assembly: GCA_015232405.1. Taxonomy (GTDB): domain Bacteria; phylum Pseudomonadota; class Magnetococcia; order Magnetococcales; family JADFYX01. The sequence continues at coordinate 96,626 of JADFZS010000001.1, forward strand.
TGTGTTGGTAAGCACTGTCTGATAGTTGCCTTGGTGTTCCCGTAAAGCGATAACAACTTGGTGGGCTGGTAATCCAGTGTGCTCCAATACCTCTTGCAAAAATTCTACATCCGGGTCTTGGCGACCCAACATTACTTTGGAGTGGATATTAACAAATAACCAACGATCATCAATTCCAGCTTTGGCAAAATTTTTGATATGCAGCAACAAGCGCATACGGTCTAGCTGGATTTTATCTTCATCGTTGTTGGTGTTGGCAAACAGGGATGAAGAACCAACCAATTTGCCATGGCGATCAATACCACGGAAGAATGCCTCAAAACCTACACCCCTTTGGTGAGAAGCACTAAAAATACGTTGGAACTGCGAACAGATTGTGTAAGAAGAGAAGTCAGCCTCATACTTGCCATCGCGTTCATGGATGGCCTTCTCTAGAGTTGCAATTGAACGACCACCAAATATACCAGTATAGACATCAGGACTAGAGGAACTTTCAGACATACATATCTCCCATTCAAGGTGTTTCAACACCCAATTTATACATATTGATTTTCGATTCTGTTATTTCACTCTATCACAAGCAAAAAGTCAGCAAAAAAATGCAGTTTTTGTAAAAAAAATTAAATAGTGTTCACTCTAGCTCACATGTTTGTTGTCTTATAACTGCTATACCGCCCTATACAACACCTTACTCACCAGTTGTTTTCTGTATGAGTCTAACCCCGATACGGGATTTAAAAGATAATTCGGTTAAAAATTATGTAACATGTGGGCTTATCTGGGATAAATAAAAGCAACCCTAAAAAAGCCATCCCGTAATTAGGATGGCTTTTTTATTTTTCATACTAACTTCAATTTTTAAAAACCGTGACAGTTAATCAGGCTTTATTTACTTTTTTCCATCTCAGCAGCATGGTCGATATTTACAATACCTGCTAGTTGCTGTAACAAACGCCAGTTATCCAGTCTATCCTGTTGTGAGGTTAGCAGTACATCTGTTGGTTCGTTATTGGGGTTTTCAAAATGTTTGGCAAAGCGGCCTTCAGTTCGGCAGAAGTCGATAAAATTGACCACCTGCTCTTTGCCATCTTTACCTTTTTTACGATGCCAGTCACGTTTAACCGATGGGTTACCCTGTAAAGACATTTTAGATGCCAGAGTAGGGCCAGCTTCTGGGTTGTAGATGAAAACCGGGAACGCCCGTGACTCAACCGCCATCATAGATTGTTGACATGAGACATCATCGGGAATTTGATGCTCAGGCTGACAAGAGGTGTAAGCATTTATCAATGCCGGACCATCAAAAGCTAGAGCCTGTTCAATAGATTTATAAAAATGGCTGGTCATAGAGCCAACAGTCTGGGCCACAAACACCCGAGGATGCATCATGGCAATATTGGCAATCTCTTTACGTTGCTCCATTTTACCAGGAACAGCTTTACCGTGGATTGACATTTTAGCATCTTGACCAATAAAGGTAGCGGTTGATGTTTGACCACCAGTATTGGAATAGGCTTGGGTATCCATGACGAAGGCTTTGATATTCATGCCGGAGGTCAACATACGGGAGAGAGCCTGAAAGCCGATATCCAACATAGAACCATCACCACCAAATACCCATATATGGTGGTCTTTTTTGTCGATCTGGTCCCAATGGGCTCTGATACCCATGGCAACAGTGGCTGCATTCTCAAATAGAGAGTTCACCCAAGGTGCACGGAACGGGTTGTAAGGATAGGTAGAACCATAAACGGTGCTACAACCAGTGTTGGCAACAACACCATATTTGCCACCAACCTTTTCGTGGGTCATGGCTAACAGCTGGCGAATTGCAGATGTCTCACCACAACCCATACAGTTACCAGCACCACCAACAAACTGGTTGGCGTCATCCTTGAGCAAGATATCAACTTTCAACTTGGGATTGACATACTCGTCAGGGGTTTTAGGTGAATCTTTGAAGTAGTTCCAAAGATCAAAATAACCACCAAGATTATCTTTGGTCTTTTTGATCATCTTCAATGCGTCGTGGTCTCCACAGGCAACCACACACTCGCCACAACCTTTACATTTGGTAGGGTCGATAAAGATTCCAAATAGTGCACCACCTGGAGAACTTGGATCTTTAGCCTTTTTCTTCTCGTAGGTTTTGTAATATTTGGTTGTCTCGACAAACTGATCCTTTAAGAATTGCTGTTGTTCAGGTGTTCCAGCAGTTTTGAGGACAGTTTCCAAGGTTTCTGGTGTGACTACTCTGCCCCAGATAGAAGAATCAGGACATTGCTGCACACACTCCATACAACCAACACAGTTGGCTGCTTCAAACTCTGGCAGGTCGGGAGCAATATAAGAAAAATCCCGGTATGAGGCAGTTCCGCCAGGAATAACAGAACGGGCGACAAAATGATCTGCTGGTTGTCCAGATCCAGACCCACCATTGTAGGCCTCCATAATTTCACGGGCCCGGTCTATATCGTACCACTCAGGCGTTGCTCCAGAATATATTAAAGCTTTTTGACTCATCACATTACTCCAGTAAAACTTTCATACTGGCAAGTTAAAGAAGAGGCTAAACTTGCACAGTCAGTACTCCCCCCCACCAGTTAATCTATTTATGAAGATTAGATAAAGAAGGCGTTAACGTCCTTACCTTTAGCATCCCAATCTTTGCGTCCCTGCTCAAGTACATCAGCAGGTGTAGCAGCCATGATCTCTGGTGTAACAACCATCACCCGCTCATATCCGCGTTTGACAGCTTGTAGATTCTCCTCCACCACCTGATCACCACGCTTACCAAAATATTTATCAAGGGGTTTGCGCACATGCATGAAGAGATCCTCTTCACTCATTTTTGCGTTCTCTCTAAATGGGGTAACCCGGAGGAAAACGCCAAGGAGAACAACACCTTGGAAACGTTGAATCAAAGAGTGGTCGGATTGGCAAGACTCTCTTGCAATATCAATTGTGTCAACGCCATAAAAATGGACACCGTTCTCTTTCATATAATATTTTGCATAAGGGGGTAGAGAATCCCATAGATCCTCAGGGCTGGTCTCATCGGTATGTTGGAAAACAATGCCGTTATCCTGCAAACCAACCAGTGGATTACCCATATGCCATGTTGTTGGGTCCATCAATGGTACAAAGTCTACCTGTTGTAGCTCACAGTGGGTCATGATTTTTGTTTCTGGAGTAACAGTCAGATAGGTGTTGGTCGGCAGACCTTTTTTCTCTGAACCATATTTTGGTGCAGCTTGTACGTTAAAGCCAAAAATATCACCCAACATTGTTGCGATAATCTTGTTGGTGGTAACTGATCCATAACCACCAACAGAGTGGGCGCGAACCGAGAAAGAGCCTTCGGGACGAACATCAGGCTCTTCATCCAACTCAAGTGCTGTTTCATGGTCGATACCAAGGGTGAAAAATCTCTTGCCCTCAAGCCCTTTCAACATATTTCTGGCAATTGAGATAACATGGCCCGGTGTTGAGTCACGGGAACCCAAACCAGCAGCACCAGAAAAGACAAATGGAATTTTGTCCAGTTTTTCAAATTTGGGATCACCCATAACCGCGCGGGCAAGAGAAGCCTCAATGTCGGTAGTTAGTGGGTTGTCCACCATTGTTGGGATATCGCAACGCTCAACCACAGAAATTGCCTTACAGTTTTTAATTGCCTTGACAATTTGGGTTGCCGGGAACGGTCTGTAACATGTCACATGAATAACACCTAGCTTGATGCCAAGTTTGGTACGAACCTCTTCAACAACCGACATACAGGTCTCTGCCATAGTACCCATAGCGACAATTGCATATTCGGCATCATCCATCATATGGGTGTCGAGCATATTATAACGACGGCCTGTCAACTGATAGAACTCATCCATGGTTTTTTCAATGATACCTGGAAGCTCATCATAGTAGTACCGTTGGGCAATTTTACCCTGCATATAGGCATCTTGGTTCTGCACAACACCCATCTGTAGAGGAAAATCTGCATCAAACATGTTTTTGATTGTATCCCGTGGATCACCAAGAAATTCCCTTATCAGCTCATCCTCAGGAAAATTCAGATTTTCAATGGTGTGGGTTGTCAAAAATCCATCTTGAACATTCATAAATGGGGTGATGGAGTCCTCTGATGCCCGGCGAGCGATGAGGCAAAGGTCTGAGCTAGCCTGTACAGATTGGGCAAATAAGATACCCCAACCACAATCGGCAACTCCCATTACATCATCATGTCCGGCATGAACATTCAATCCTTGGGATGTCAATGCCCGTGCACCAACATTTAGAACTTGAGGCAATCTTTTACCAGAGATGGTGTAAAGAACCTCTTTCATGAGGATCAGTCCTTGACCTGAGGTAAAGTTAGTAACTCTTCCTCCTGCCAAAGCAAAACCTTCACAAGCAGATTGCGATGAATGTTCAGACTCTAGCTCCATCCAGCCAATAGGTCGGTCCCAAACATTACGGAAGCCGTTGGCAACAGCTACCTGAAATAGCTGGCCCATGATAGTAGATGAAGTAATTGGATATGCTGCGGCACCGTCTGTTGCCCTAGTCTCTACATAAGAGATAGCATCCGAACCGTCACCGGTACCGGGAATGCCAGGATAAGGAAAAGACTGTGCCTTAGCGGCTGTCATAGTTGTCATACAAAAAACACCCTCCAAGGGTCAGGTTACACATTTCCAGATGCGCTACTTTTAAAAAACGAACTGGTTTATAGCACGCTTATTATGCAGTGCACAATGGATACAAAGAAAACTGCTTTTATTTAGAAATATCAGTTTTCAGTTAAGAATTGCTGCAACTCGTTGATTTGTCTGATTTATATAAAATTATATTATCACCTATAAAATAGTTGTATATATAAAAAATTCACCAATTATACAATATGTTACAAATAAAATGTACCTTTTATGTTATTTGTAAACCAATCTTTAAAACTCCCTACGCCCATTAAGAGCTTGGTAAAGGGTTGATTCATCAAGATACTCAAGCTCTCCTCCCATGGGCAAACCATAAGCTAGGCGGGTCACCTTACAGCCGGAAGAGCTGGCCATCTGCGCCACGAAATGGGCTGTTGCCTCACCTTCAACTGTAGGGTTGGTGGCAATAACCAACTCTTTTATACCTCCCTTGAGCAATCTTTGTTCTAAAGAGGCAAAGTTTAACTGCTCCGGTCCCACATCATCCAGTGGGTTAAGCCTACCACCTAAAACATGATAGGTTCCTTTGAAAAACCCCGCCTTTTCAAAAGCCATAAGGTCGGAAGGCTCTTCTAATACACATAATAATGAGCTATCTCTTCTGTTATCTTCACAGACCCAACAGATATCACCCTCAGCAAGATTATGGCAAATTTTGCAGGATGTTACCCTGTCACGTAGAGCTTGCAGGGTTTGCAGCAACTGTTCAATATCCTGCTCACCATAACGCAGGATATGGTAGATCATCCTACCAGCACTTTTTTTGCCAATACCCGGAAAGCGGGAAAAAACCGCAATAGCCCGTTCTACCGAGGGTAGACCTTTCATTGTGCAGCTCTACTTTAAAAAGGGAGTTTAAGACCGGGAATGTTCAGCCCACCTGTAACTTTTGCCATGCTGTCCTGGTTTAATGTCTGTACCTTTTTTTGTGCATCGTTAAATGCAGCAACGATCAGATCTTCAAGCATCTCTACATCTCTGGCATCAACCGCTGTGGGATCCAGACGTATGTTTTTTACCTCCTGTTTGCCATCCATGGTAATCTCTACCATGCCACCACCAGACTGCCCAACAACCGATGCAGCGGCCATCTCTTCTTGAATTTTGGCCATTTCACCCTGCATTTTTTGGGCTTGCTTTAAAATGTTACCTAGATCTTTCATATTAATTTACTCCAAAGCCCATCTATTGGACCGATTTATCGTTAAGAGGTTCAACTTTTAAAATTTCAATTTGAAAACGAGCAGATAACTCACGCACTACGGGATGTTCCCTGGTCTGCTCCACCAGTTTGGTCATAGCTTCGCTTTTTACCCGGGTGGCCTGCTCGCCAATGGTTTCGGGTCGAGACTCTTCAGAGGCTGGCTCCACCACTACACCATCTCCAGAGACTCCGGTTTTTTCAAGATATTCAACTATTCTAACTTTGACCTGATCTGGGGGGCCAAAGCAATCGTTAACCAATTGTAACACCATCCGGGGTGCAGTACCATCACCAGCATCATGGTAGTCAAGGCAGGCGACCTGTTGCTCCAATTTCATTGCCAACTCTGGAGCATCATTTTTAACAGATGATATCAATTGCTGCCATGAGGTTATAGGTTCTTTGATAATTAACTGTTTTTTTTGTGTTGGTTCTCTTTTTCCCCGTTTAGGATGTGAGGGTAGGGGGGATGCAGAGCTTGCTGGTAGTCCGGCAAAACCTCCGGCTGCACCTTGGGTTTCACCACTGCCAGCTACACTGTTTTCTCCGGCTTTTGTCGCCATTTTTATCAACTGCCCGATATCAGGAACCGGTTTTAGATAAGCAACCCGCAGTAGCAACATCTCCAAAGCCTGTTGTTGGTTCTCGGCTAAACGGAGATCTTGGCTACCGCGCAATAGCACCTGATAGGCCATTTGTAGATGTTCTTGGCTTGATGATTGGGTTGCTTGTCGCAGCTGTTGGGCCATCTCATCATTTTTACCAGCTGACTGCCCCGCAGCCACAACCTGCATTCTAACCCCGGCATGGAGCATATCCAGCAGATCGTTTATCAATGCTTCGGGTTCTGTGCCATCATTATAAAATTGGGCGGTGGATTTCAGTACCTCTTCACCATTGCCACTCAATAGGTGGCCCAGCAGTTCCAGCCCCCCAGCCCGGTTGGAGAGACCCAGTAGCTCTGTTACCTCGGCTAGCTTTACCCCTCCATCACCGTGGGATATGGCCTGATCCAGCAGAGATAGGGCATCACGGACTGACCCTTCGGCAGATTTGGCAACAACAGATAGAGCAGACTCCTCAAATTCAACCTTCTCTTTGGTTAAAATGTTTGCCATATGGGCAATAAGAGGGTCCTCTGCTACCCTTTTTAAATCATAACGCTGACAACGGCTGACAATTGTTGCAGGTATTTTGCGAGATTCGGTAGTGGCAAAAATAAATTTAACGTGGGCTGGTGGCTCTTCTAATGTTTTTAACAGTGCATTAAAAGAGTTTTTTGAGAGCATGTGAACTTCATCAAGAATAAATACCTTGTAACGTGAGGTGGAAGGTGAATATACCACCAGATCCAACAATTCACGCATCTGTTCAACTTTGGTACGGGAGCCAGCGTCTAGCTCCATGACATCAGGATGAACTCCAGCGATAATTTCAGTGCAAGAGCTGCAACTGCCACACGGTTCAGGGGTGACCCCACTCTCACAGTTCAGGCACATGGAGAGAAGCCTGGCCAGGGTGGTTTTGCCCACACCACGAATGCCGGTAAAGAGAAATGCGTGGGGTATCCGTCCACCCAACATAGCATTTTTCAAAGCCTGGGTGACGTTATCCTGTCCAACCAATGCAGAAAAACTTCTTGGTCGCCAGCGACGTGCGAGGACTACATAAGAAGACATAGGATCTAGACCATTACTCCTATCGGGGTGATACGGAAAAAATCAACTACTAATTCTTTTTCTTATTTTATGAGATACAGACCCGGACAAAATCTGTTGTACTGATGAATAAGGGCGGCTCCAATCAGGGGAAATACGGCACACAGAAGATCCCACTACCGCTGCTACCTTCCGGTCCTGACGGGGTTTGCGAGTTTCTGTTGCGTATGACCTGACCTTCAACGCCGCCCACACTATTCTGCCCAACTATAACAAATATGTAGGTTTTATCCTACGTACAATATTATTAATGGGCACTTCATATAATCTAGAAATCAAAAAAATATATTTCCAGATTTTAAATCTTTAAAAATCGACCAGTTGAAAGTCATTTTTTAAAGATGGAAAATATGGCGGAGAGAGAGGGATTCGAACCCTCGGAACCCTTGTGGAGTTCACACACTTTCCAGGCGTGCTCCTTCAACCGCTCGGACATCTCTCCTTTATACAACTGCAAATTTCTTGAAAAAAATTGCCCAACCAAGCGCAATAACAATTTGCACAAGGGGGGGATTTAATCAAATTCCTCTGCGTCGAGCAAAGAAAAATCTTAGAATCTGTGCAGAAACTTTTTTTAAGGAGCCTCCACCTGGAACTTTTTGCTCATCTTTTAACGATTCAACATTGAGCAACTTTTTGCTGTCAGATGTCACACTTGTGGTACGATCACTGAGATAAGAGACCTCTGAAACCCTTGCCATTGTTAGAGCCTCCATACAGAGAGGGCAGGGTTCCAAGCTAACAGTCATATGGGTATTACCAAGACGATAGTTGGCTATGCGTTGGCTTGCCTGTCTCATTGCAATTATTTCAGCATGACCCAGAGGATCATTCTGAGATATGGGGCTATTTCCGCTCTGGGCCAGTATTCGGCCCCACTGGTCTCTTAATACGGCACCAACAGGTATCTCTTGGCGAACCCCAGCAGAAACTGCTCCAAGTAGTGATAAAAGAGCCAGGGACTCATCACAATCCAAAAAATCGCCCTGTTTAATCACCTTGTGGGGTCCATGCTCTCATCCATACCCAAAAAGTTGATGTCATAGCGGGGGTGGTCCCATGCGGTTTGGGCGTTGTCACGGGCAAACATCCACCCTTTGTGGATGGGATCTTTCATGTCATCTTCCAAAACAACCCAGACAACAGGGTTGACATGACCCTCAGGACCATGGAGTGCCACTCCATCACGGATAACAAGGTCGGGTACAAAAGCGATAGCCTTAAGCCAACCTCCCCAGGGGGCCGCAACCTCACCACCAACCGGAACAGTCAACCGCTGTACAAGAAGGGTACGTTTATCGATAACCATAAAGTTAAGTGGAATTCCCCGGCTGTCAGCAATCATTTGTGGCGATGGCTTTGCTTTGGCTTTTATAACGTGAGGAGCAACAGGCAGGCGACCCTTTTCATTGTATTCCAATGATAGATAGACGCTCTCTTTTGGCTGTTCTTGAGGGCAACCAGTAAGAAAGATGAGAGCTGTAACCAAAATGATAGGATGAAAGCCCACGATAGATTTCAATATAATGTAGAAAGAAGTTGGCGGAGAGAGAGGGATTCGAACCCTCGATACCCTAATGGATATAACACCTTAGCAGGGTGCCGCTTTCGGCCACTCAGCCATCTCTCCAGAAGATTTGACCAGCCACTTAGACCGCAGAGACTGCACTTTCTTTCACCAATTGTCAACCAGTGCGAGGCAAAAATTTAAAGATATTTTTAATTTTTAAATAAACACCCCTTGACCAATGGTAGTAAGGCAGCGTATACAACACGGGTTCAACGGGGGGCCTATAGCTCAGTTGGTTAGAGCGCACGCCTGATAAGCGTGAGGTCGGTAGTTCAAATCTACCTAGGCCCACCATTTTTATTTATAAGTAAAAA
>JADFZS010000200.1 GCA_015232405.1 Magnetococcales bacterium
ATTAATTTCTACATCAACACCAACATGAGAATATAATGTTTTTATGAATCCAATAAAATGCTCGCTAAATGGGTTTTTCTTTGTTTTGTATTCATTAAATGCAATCTTAATTACATCACGATCATTGTCAGCAAAGCAACCATCAGCAAAAAAAATTATCTGATAAAAAACTATCATCAATATAATAAAAAATTTATAGTAGTAATTCATGGCACTTTCAATGATTAAGATATGTCACAAATTTAGCCCATTCATCGGTTCCATTGATAATTTCTTCAGCAACAATTCGTGGACGTTTGGCAAGGGCTGATTGGTCAGGGGATATAGTTGGCAAACCCATTTCGCTATAAAGATTTTCCAACTTTCCAGATTGAAAAAGTTCATCCATACGCTTGTCAAATATTTCAATAAGTTGTCTGGATCGTGGAGTGTCTATAAAACGGATATATACTGGCTCCAAGAAGACTGTTTCCGTTTGGAACTCGCCCATACTCAACTTCATTTGCTTCATGGCAGGTTGTAGTACATGTCGCAATCCATCCATGCAAAAATCCAATCGATCAGCCTTAAGAAGTCGGATACATTGTTTCATATCAACTAGTTCCAACAACTGGATTGGTGTTTTTTTGTCAAAAAAACCATGATAGAAATACCCTTTTGGCCAACCAATCCGCTTACCTGCAAGAGAATCGTAACTTTTCCATGTTTGGACTTCATCTTTCCTGAAAAGCACAGACACATCACTCACATGATAGTGCCAACGTGGATAAATATATCCTTTCCACTCTGTAGCGAATGTTCCTACATGTCCATCAACATCACCAGAATCAAGTGCTTGTGCTGCTCTGAGAAAAGGTTTTGCTGAACTAGCGACCTGGATGCCTTGAGAGCGAAAAACATTCAGGACAAAACCATTTAAATTGCTAGAAAAATTATTATTTTCAATGTTATATTCATTGATAGCAAGTCGTATATTGGTTATGGGTTCTTGTGCAACACTTTCTTGAATAAAAGCTGACATGGCGGCAAATATTAAACATATACTGGCAAAAAATCTGATCATGCTACCTCTTTAGAATTAGTCAAGACAATTAAACGTTAAGCTAACAAGCCCGCTTATTTTAATTGATAATTAGTAGATATTATCACTTTGCCATTTTAACTTAATTACAGAATAAATGGCAAAATGAACACCGTTCACTTCGTTTATTTAATTCTGCTATTTTGGTCAATGATTAAGATATGTCACAAATTTAGCCCATTCATCGGTTCCATTTACAACTTGCTCTAATATTACTGTAGGCCTTTTTGCCAGCGCCGATTGTTCTGGATATATTATTGGTAACCCCAATTTGTTGTATATTTTTTCCAGCTCTCCTGATTGGTATAGTCTGTCCATTTGCTTATCAAATATGTTGATAAGTTGTCTTGAACGTGGGGTGTCCAGGAAACGAATATAGGCTGGTTCTAAAAAAACAGTTTCAGTTTGAAACTCATCTAAGTTCAGTTCCATTTCATACATTGCTGGCTGCAACCCGGTAATAAGCCCCTCTATACAATAATCCAACCTATCTGCAATCAACAACCTGATGCACTGTTTCATATCCACAATCTCAAGCAACTGAATTGGTACATTCTTATCAAAAAAAACGTGCAAAAAATATCCTTTAGGCCAACCGATTCTTTTTCCTGATAATGATTCATAACCTTTCCATGTATTGTTTTTATCCCTTATAAAAAGCGCAGACATGTTACTGACATGGTAATGCCAACGTGGATAAATATATCCTTTCCATTTAGAAGCGAACGTGCCTGCATGTCCATCTACTAGACCTTTATCAAGTTCTTGTGTTGCTCTTAAAAAAGGTTTTGTTACACTTGTCACGTCTATACCTTGAGAGCGAAAAATGTTTAATGCAAAGCTATACATTTTATCTGTGAATTTATTATCCCCTATCCTGAATTCATTTAAAGCAAGCTTTACTTGAGTTATAGGTTCCTGAGCATAAAGCAAGGCAGGCCGCATAAGGAAAGTAAAAACCAGTACGCTAATTACTGCTGCAATAATAATTCTACGCGAAAATAACGATGCCATTATTAGTCTTCCTATTAACTGTGCATTAGTGATTAAGGTATTCAACAAAAGGTGCCCATTCGTCAGTGCCATTCGTGAATTTTTCGACTTCAATCAAAGGGTGCTCAGCCAACTCTGATTGTTCTGGGAAAATTGGAGATAATCCAAGTTTTTGATATATCTGCTCCAATTTTCCTGTTGTGTAAAGCTCATCCATGCGTTTGTCAAAAAGTGCTTTTATATTCCTTGATCTTGGAGTGTCTTGGAATCTTAGATAGACTGGTTCCAAAAAAACTGTTTCGGTTTTGAATTCATTCAACTCAACGTTAAATTCACTTATTGCTGGCAATAGACCGGTTATTAATCCCTCCATACAAAAGTCCAGCCTATCGACCTGCAGAAGCCTTATACACTGTTTCATATCAATTACTTCCAATAGCTTAATTGGAATTTTTTTGTCAAAATAAACATGGAAAAAATATCCTTTAGGCCAACCTATCCTTTTGCCTGCAAGGGTGTCGTAACCATTCCACTTTGTCACTTTATTTTTCTTAAAAAGCACAGCAATTTTACTTAGGTGATAATGCCAGCGCGAATATATGAATCCATCCCACTGCGTGGCAAAAGTGCCCATATGTGTATCCACCAAACCAGAATGCAGTTCATTTGAAGCTCGTAAAAATGGCTTGGGCTGATAATCAACAGAGAGGCCTTGATCCTGAAAAACATTCACTACGACAGAAACCATTTTTTCGGTATACTCGTTAGTTCTTTAATCTGAAATCATTATAAACGAGGTTGAGTTTAGTAATCGAGTTTTGAGCAGAGCTTCGCTCTGGCAAAAAAAAAGTAACTGCCAAAAAAAGGGAAAACGTGATGAGTATGGTTCGGGCCATAAATTCAGTAGCTCCAATCAATCATAAGGTCAGATGGTGGAATTCGGTTGGGATTGCGCTTTTTCGCTCTGTGTTCTTATTTTACTGTGTCATTACCATAATGGTAACCTTGGCGAGTTTGTATGCTGAATATAGCAAAACTAAAGATTCTGTCAATTTTCAATTGATTCGTCTTCAGGAGGGTTTTGAGCGGACCTTGGTGTACGGTGTCTGGGAAATGGATCAGAACCAGATTCGTTCGGCTCTATTCGGTATGAGCAAAAACCCCATTATTAGCGGAATCAGTATCATAGATACAAATGGGAAAGTAATTGGACGCACAGGATTATTGCCCATAAATGAGATCAACCGACAAATCCTCCACACCTTTTTAACTATCAAGGAGACAATGACTACAAGAGCCACTCCAGCAGATCAGCCATTGTCTCTCTATTCTTTTAATTTAACAATGCCAAAAAAGAATTCTGAACAAATTGGTCAAGTGCGTTTATTTTGGAATCAGAATATAATTTTTGACGAGGTGCGTTATGAGTTTATGGTTCTGATTCTTGGTGCCATTGTCAAAACCATAGCACTTTGGATTATATTCATTTTGTTTCAACGACCCATTCTAACGACTCCATTGGGAGTTTTGACTCGATTCATAAATGGTTTGAATGAGTCAAATTTAGCATGCAGTCATGTTGCTATTCACACAAAACAATATAATGAATTCAATCTATTGGTAGACCATGTCAACGACATGATTCTAAAAGTTTCAACAGCATATGATGAGATTGCGGCAAAAAGTACAGAACTAAAACAAGAAATTGTTATCCGAGAAAGAGCTGAGTTAAAAGCCGTTGCATCAGAAAAACTTGTCCACCAACTGATCTCTCATATTCAGACTGTTCAGGAGGACGAGAAAAAGTACATAGCTAAAGAGATTCATGATGAATTAGGAAGTCTTCTGACCAAGATTAAAATGGATATTTCATCGTTACAGAAGTATCCTCCTGAATACAAAGAAGAGACGAATGAGCGACTGGTCAAAATATCTGGGCTTGTCGAACAGATCAATGAAAATATACGCCGTATAGCTAGATCATTACGTCCAAAGGTTCTGGACGAATTTGGACTGACTGCTGCTCTGGAATGGTTGATTCGCGATATGAATCATCATTGCAGAATTGGATGTCGCTGGTCATGCATACCACATGAAGTAGAATTAAGTGACATTTACCGAACGACTCTTTTCCGAATTTGCCAGGAAGCCCTTAATAATGTAGCCAAACATGCCGGTGCCCAAAAGACGATCATCACCCTACGCGAAGAGGAAAGCACGGTGATTCTAGAAATTGAGGATGATGGTTGCGGAATTGATATGGAAAGGCTGAATAACCAAGAGTCATTTGGAATTGAAGGAATGCGGGAAAGAGCCAGGCAACTCAAAGGAGAGTTAGGTTTTGAACTGCGAGAAGAGGGTGGTACCCGCATGTGGGTTCACATTCCACTATTAAGCATAGAGGATTCGAAAATAGAATGATTAGAATATTTATTGCTGATGACCACGCCATCATTCGCGATGGATTGAAAGAAATTCTTTCCAAGGAACCTGGATTTATCGTTACTGGCGAAGCAGATAATGGTCTAGATGCTGTCCGTAAATTGCGCAGTGGAAATTGGGATATACTTCTTCTTGATGTTTCCATGCCAAAAATGAGCGGGCTTGATGCACTCAAGCTGGTACAACGTGACTACCCAGAGAAACGGGTCTTAATCCTCACTCAACATGAGGATGCAACTCTAGCACTACGTTTTCTAAAAGCAGGGGCATCTGGCTATGTGACCAAACAGGAAGCTGGGGACGAGCTTGTGAAAGCAATCCGCAAAGTGATCAATGGCGGCAAATATGTAGCACTCAAAGTAACTGAAATGTTAGTTGCAGAAATAGGACAGAATAAGGAAAGGTTTCCTCATTCTATACTGTCTGATCGAGAATTCAGCGTTCTCTGTCGAATTGCTGGAGGCATGTCCCTTTCAGATATAGCCTCAGAATTGAATGTCAGTGCCAATACGGTTAGCACCTACCGTCGTCGTATTTTGGATAAGATGAATCTGAGTAATAATACTGATCTAATACGCTATGCTATTAGTAACGGCTTAGTCGATTGAATAACAGAATAATGTATTGTTTGCAAATACCCCCCCCCCAACTTCTGCTCTGTAGTGAAATCACTACAAAAATTTCTAATCCATCACTACATAAAATTCGTTCTGTATTGACAGTATTTCTCCAATATATTCTGTAGGCTTCTTTTCAACAGCGTAAGCTGGCTGGGAAGGCTGTACAGGATTGTCGCGTTCTGCTGGAAAATTGAGGGGGGGGGAAGCAGAAATATGCAACTTTTCTGCGAAGGCATGAAATATTGCCTTCGAGCCTTCCCTCTATGAAATATGAATTTTATGATAGTTATAAAAGATGGGGTAGGGGGAGAACCATATGGACACGAATAAACACAAAATATCACTCACTCAAAATATTGATAACTTGGAAGGATTTGAATCAGTGATTAGCTTTCTCAGCAATATGACACCAGGTGAAATTAATATAGCTCTTGACTCAGTATTATCAAAAGGCTCACCTGTTGCCAGAGATATTCGCCTTAGACTACGCCATATAAACAACCAAAACTTTTCAATACCATGATGCGAATGCAAGCAAATATTAAGTTGCATAATACTGTTGTAGCATTTTGAGTTTTCCGTTTTAAGATCTTTTTTTGCTTTTCTGATGGTATGCCCTCTCTCTGTGCCAATGATAGTTTATAGGTATTTAAAAAGTATTTTTCAAATGCTCTCAATGAGTTAAGGTGGCTTAATGAGTTTTATTAGAAACTTGGTGTTTCTAGGTGAAAATATTACAAAATGCAGTTGGTCAAGGTAATTGCAAGTCACAAAAAGGTTGTTGCCATGCACGATATGATTGATCTTCCATGCGTATTGATTGTTGATGACGACATAGCTAGCATGTATATCTATGAACTGTTCCTAGACAAGTATTGCCGCATAGATTTGGCATATAACGGAGTTGAAGCACTCGAAAAAATGAGGAACCATAGTTACGAGATGATTATAATGGACATAAAAATGCCTGAAATGGATGGTTTAACAGCGATAAAACATTTTCGTGTTTGGGAGCAGCAAAACAATGTTAAAAAAACATATATTGTTGTAATCACAGCGCTAGCATTTAATCATGATAGACAGAGAAGTTATTCCGCAGGATGTGACCTTTTTCTCACAAAACCTGTGAATAGGAGTTCAATATTAAAAGCATTAAGAATTTGCACTTGCCAAACACTTAGTTCGTCTGTTTTGCACAAACAATATTGTGATAGGGGTGGCATTGTGGTTCCTGATGAAAATTTTTTGGACCTGGCCTATCTTAAAAATTTGTACAATTTATTGGGTGAGGATAGGTTTGCCAAATTACTCAGGACTGCTTACTCATCAGGCCAGGAATTGTTGGAAAGTTTGTATGATTTTTTTGGCCGCAGTGATTTTATTGGTTTTTCTGAGGCCAACTACCGTTTTGGGGATATGGCAATTCATGTTGGCATGACAGGAGTTAATATGCTGTCGAAATCAATCAATATAACAAATGAAACAGGTGAAGAGTATATTTGCAATCTCAGGGATTTATTTGCATTTTCTCTTGATTCCATCAAAATTGAGATAGAGATAAATCAGATGTAGTGGCTCATCCGGTCCAGAACTAATGACTACGGCAAAGTGAAACTCTAAATCCTGACTTTCCTCTGCTCGATAGTGTATCACTACGGCATGAACGACGCCGCGCTCACCAATGCATCCGATGCTTCCCGCTTCGTCCAGGCCGCCCAGGTCCGATCAGTTGAGCCCGATGAGATTCCCGCCCAGATTGGTTGAATGGTTATGAGAGTAAAAAAGGTAAATCAAGAGATAGTTTATTGATTGAAAGCTAAACAACCACCGTCTAACCAATGTTTAACATTTTCGACCAATTTTAAGGCTGTTTTGCCACCAAAAATCATGTAACATATTGAAATTGTTGTAATCACGATTCTGAAAATGCTTTGTAGTGTCATAATATTTTTCACAGTGGTTGCTATTGAAAAATATCCATTGTAGAGCCTGTCTCCAAATAAGTTAAAAAACTTTTTAAAAAATAATTTTGCTGTCAGAGCAAGTAAATACTTTCAAACTAGACAAAGAGGGCTATATTTACCCTCAGCTGAACTTTCTTCACTGAAATAGCGAAATAGTTTTTAAAAACACGGGAATAGACAATTTTTATGCAATTTTCCTGCCCATGTAATAATAATTTTATGTCTTGCATTAGTTGAGGTTTTGTGAGATTGTGCTGCACATGTATATTGAACGCATTCCAAACAGAACCTCTCCACCAGCAGTTCTACTGCGTGAGTCCTATTGGGAGGACGGTAAATCCAAAAAGCGTACCGTGCTCAACCTCTCTGCTTTGCCTGATGAGGTTGTAAGCATGATGCAGGCTGTCTTGAAGGGAAAAAAGTTTATT
>JADFZS010000201.1 GCA_015232405.1 Magnetococcales bacterium
TGTTCTGTAACGTTTTCATCCTCTGCTAACCAAGCCGCTAGTTTTTCCCGGTTTCGCATGAGTGTTGCGTGTACAAGTGCCTCGGCAAAAACCTCTGGTTGGTTGAGATCTTTTTTAGAACCCACAGTTACAGCTCCTTAAAACTTAAAAATTAGAAGATAGATACCATACCCGAATGACGCAAAAGTCGTTTGCGTATTAATGTGACATAAAAAAATCTGTCCGGTTTTGCAAAAATCGCTCTTATTATGTAACATGTCCCGCATGTTTTGTCAGCGCAACCAGATAATCCATCGTGTTATGCAACAATATAGCCACAACAGTCGAATCATGGGAAAATATTCAGAAAATCCCTCTATACTAAATCAACATCATTCTATACGCTAGTAAGGAAAAGGTGGAATATCGATTAAAATCATGTTATGCCATTTTTTTCAGAAAAAAACCTGAACGATCAACCTGTTAATGGATTTAAAAAATATGACACTGCGTACCCGTTTTGCACCATCTCCTACCGGTTTTCTACATATTGGCGGTGCTAGGACCGCTCTGTTTTGCCATCTGCATGCCCGTCACTATGGCGGCAAAACCATTTTGCGTATTGAAGATACTGATAGAGAGCGACACAAGCAAGAGGCGGTGGATGCTATTTTGGCCGGTATGCATTGGTTGGGTATGGATCCTGACGAGGGGCCGTTCTATCAATCGGACAATGCAAGCAGGCATCTTGACGTTGCCGAACAGCTTATTGTCGGCGAACGCGCCTATCGTTGCTATTGCACCAAAGATGAGCTTGACCAGATGCGGGATGAGCAGCGGGCCAAAGGTATAAAACCAAAATATGACGGTCGCTGTCGCAATCGTACCGCTCCTCCCTCCGATGATGCCCCGTTCGTAGTCCGCTTTTTGCGGCCCAAGGTGGGTGAGGTTGTCTGGGATGACAAAATCCAAGGAGAGATAAGGGTTCGCAACGATGAACTGGATGACCTTATCCTGGTACGTTCGGACGGCTCCCCAACCTATAATCTGGCGGTGGTGGTCGATGACCATGATATGGGCATCAACCTGGTCATTCGTGGTGAAGACCATTTAAGCAATACTCCCCGTCAGATCCAGCTTTTCGAGGCTCTGGCCTGGGAGGTGCCTGAGTATGCCCATATGCCGCTTTTGCACGGCTCCGACGGTGCAAAACTTTCAAAACGCCATGGAGCGGTTTCGGTTTTGAGCTTTCGTGACGATGGTTTTCTGGCCTCTGCCGTCAATAATTATCTTGTGCGCCTGGGTTGGTCCCACGGTGACCAGGAGATCTTTACCCAAGAGGAGATGGAGCAACTGTTTGATGTCTGCGAGGTTGGCAGGTCCGCTGCCATCTTTGATAGCGATAAGCTGCTCTGGATAAACAGCCACCATATACGCGATGCCCACCCGGAAGAGCTTTTGGAAGAGTTGATAATTCAACTGGAAAAGATTGAAATTTATGGTGTAGAACGCGATAAACTGCTTGAGGTGATTCCCGAGTTTCAGGAGCGT
Source organism: Magnetococcales bacterium (assembly GCA_015232405.1). GTDB lineage: Bacteria > Pseudomonadota > Magnetococcia > Magnetococcales > JADFYX01. The sequence goes on from JADFZS010000201.1 coordinate 1,531, forward strand.
TCCAAAACCATGGTGGAGATGGCGGCCAAAGTCTCATTTTTGTTTGTTGACGATTTGCCGGTATATGATCCCGCCGCCGCCAAAAAACATATGAAAGTGGCCTCTCTCGCCCCCTTGACCGAACTTGCCAACCGCCTGGAGGCCCAGCCGGAGTGGTCCCTGGCGGCAATCGAAAAGGTGTTTAAATCCATACTCGAAGCGTTTGATATCAAAATGGGCAAGCTGGCACAACCGGTAAGGGTCTCCCTGACCGGCACCGCCACCTCTCCGGGAATCTATGAAACCCTCTATCTGCTTGGCCGCGAAAAAACCATCGCCCGACTACGCCACGGCGTGGAATTTTTGGAGGAAAAGGCCGCATTTGCCACCTAACCTACAAATTTTCAACCAATATTTATCCCCGGCAACACAACAACCGACAAATTTAGGCCACAATACTTGACAGCAGCCTGAAGAACTCGTAAAAAGTGAAGCAATTGGCGGATCGTCTAACGGTAGGACAAAGGACTCTGACTCCTTCAGCCTAGGTTCGAATCCTAGTCCGCCAGCCAAATAAGAACAGGGAGTTAGCTTGTTGCGGCTGACTCCCTGTTTTCGTCTGTGTGTAATTCCTGTGTAATCGTGCAAAAAAAATTAACCTGTCCGATGGTAGCGGTTTTCAAGTTTATCCATGGCGGTTTGAATGTGGTCTCTATTTTGGTGGCTGTATTTGAGGACCATTTCAATTGTCCTATGGCCGGATATCTTTTGAACGGTGGGGAGGTCTACTCCAGCCTGGACAAGATGACTGATTGCTGTATGTCGGAGTGTATGGCGCACAACTTGTTTAGGGTCCATGCCAGCGGCAGTGACAGCTCGACGGAACGGTTTTTCTATAGCGGTGGTGTGACCGCTTTTGGATCGAGTAGCTGGGAACAGCCATACCTGACCAGGAACGGCAGATTCAACATAACCCCGGAGAAATTCCGCTAAGTGGGCAGTAATAGGTTGCTCACGGGCTCCCGCCTTGGCAACCGGTATGTAGATCAATCGGCGGTCAAGGTCCAGATGCTCAAGGCGGATTGATAAAATTTCCATCCGGCGCATACCAGTTTCCAGACCAATAACTATGAACGGGTAAATCTGCGGGTTTTGATCTGCTTTGGCCTCTTCAATGAGTCTGGCTGCTTGCTCAGTGGATAAATAGACTATCCGTCCTTTATCCTCCGGAAGCTTTTTGACCTTGGTAGGAATATGGTCAAGCCAACCCCATTCTACACTTTTATTCAATAGGTGACTGAGAACAGCCAACTCACGGTTTATGGTGCTTTTTGCAGCTCCTGTTTCCAGCCTGGATTTTTTGTACCGTTCAACATCAAATGCCGATATTTTTGAAAGTGGCTTGTTTTTGAAAAATGGGACCAAATGTAGGCGGACACGGGTTTCTTTCATTTTGTGGTCCCTGTCTTTACCTTGCTGCTGACGATCAAGGTAGTTTTTTGCAGCGTTCTTGAATCCAAGTACCACCTTTCTACCTTTTGGCAGGTTTAAACGTCCTTTTCTGGCATCAGCCCTTGATTGCTCAATAAAATCTTCAGCCTGCTTTCTGGTGGTTCCGTCTGACTCTTTGCCTATGGCACGGTGAATGCGCTGACTATCAACCATGATATTGACTGACCATCTACCATCACCATTTTCCAGTCTCTCAAATTTGACACCGTGTTCCATTACCTTCTGGCCAGATTGGAGTTTGCGGATATTGGTGCGTGTGAGCTTGGAAAATTTGAGTGCCATTGTCTTACCCCTTCAGGTTAACTGTCCGTTTTGCAGCGTATTCCTTAATTAAATCCCAATCTTTACGGATGAGTACCATGTTCCATGAGCCATCCGAGTTCTTGGTTTGATTGGAGCTTTCTTTGAGAACTTTCCAAATCCAAGCTTCATCATATGAAAGGAGGTCGGGGCAGGCTTCAGCCAGCTTTATAAGGTGGTCTGGTTCGCTCACATCCCACACCTTATCCATTAGCATTTCAGGTTCTGGATTTCCAAAGTTGAACATCAATCCCTCTGTTTTATGGTGCAATGCCGCCCCAACTGCCCATTCCACTACGGCAGAAACGGTTCGGTGTTGTTTCCGGGCCAAAATCTCAAGTCCCCGCCGAGTCTTTGGGTCAAATCGTAGTGTTAAGCTTTCTCGTGTGGTTCTAGTGCCTTTTTTTGCTCGTCCAGCCATTGGTTTATCCTCCTGGTTAACAGTCTAATTTGTTCTAATTTCTTCTATAACACGAAACTTCAGTTGACTGCAAGAGGAATATAATGTTAAAGCATTCTACAAGATTGCAGAGCGTTCTATATATTACTAAGGAGATTGGTATGGAGATCAACACAATTGCCGTCAATATGCTTCCTGATGGGCGGATGGACACAAAAAACGCGGCCATTTACCGGGGGTGCAGCACCAAAACATTGGCGATGGAAAGAAGTCTAGGGACAGGACCGAAGTTCATCAAAAAAGGCCGGATTTTTTACTACAAAGAGGATTTGGATAATTGGTTACTTGAAGGGGGGAAAATCCAGAGTACATCACAGGCCAACCAGACTGTGTAAGCATAAAATAGCTTAATTCATGAAAAGCAAAAACCCCGCGGGCAAGGCGGGGTTCTCGGATAAAGACGCTTTGCAGGGCGTTTTTGATAGCGAGAATCCTACCTCATTTTCCCACGAAATCAAACCGAAAACCGCCTGTGAACGGAAGTTTTTCCTATGGGCACGCTTGCCCCGGGCCAAGTGCCTACGCATGGGACAGCCAAGTTTTATAACCCGGCAAACTGCACCAAAGCGCGTTGGAAGATCAGGAGCGAAAGAGCCAATATAATGACCAATTCTTTACAATTTGCCCTAGCTTATGCCGCTATGGGTTGGCACGTCTTCCCGGTCCATCGGGTGGAGCCGGATGATTCTTGCAGTTGTGGTGCTGCCAATTGCCGGAACGTGGGAAAGCACCCACAGACTCGTAACGGGGTAAAGGATGCCAGCATCAACCCTGCCTCGATAAACGCTTGGTGGGGCACGATGTACCCGCATGCCAACATCGGGGTGGCATGCGGTAAAATCAGCGGCATCCTGGCGATTGATGTCGATCCCCGTAATGGCGGCGTCAACACCTTCAAGGAAATATTTGAGGCGAATATTTTTGAGTACGCCGATTGCGGGGTAATCGCCACGACCGGGGGAGGTGGTAAACATCTTATTTATGCCTACCCGGAAGGCCGCGTCAACACCAGCAAGCTTGGACTGGGCATTGATGTTAAAAAGGATGGCGGCTATATCGTGGTCGCACCATCCAATCACGCGTCGGGTATGGTCTACGAGTGGAAGGATGGCCATAACCCCCTGAATGGTGCTGCCTTCTCCCCTTTGCCGGACTTTCTGCGGGAACGACTGGAACAACAGGCCAGCCAACCCACTCAGGCCACAACGTCGTCAACCGGTACATATTATGAGGTTAATCACCTCCGACCAGACGAAGTAAAAGATTTACGGGTGGCCCTGGCATTCATAGATCCCGACGATTATCACACGTGGATCAAAATCGGGATGGCCCTGCATAGTATCGGGACCACCGATCAAGTCTATGACCTATGGGACCAATGGTCTCAAGGTTCAAAAAAATATGATGCCAGTGAAATCCCTCAAAAATGGTCGTCGTTTAAAAAGGATAAAGATGATCGGCTAAACCGAGAATCCATTTTCCATATCGCTAAAGAACATGGTTGGGAAAATCCGGGGATTCTGGGAAGTCTTGCGACCCCACCGGATGTTGTGCCGGATTTACGGACAAAAACCACTATTGCCGCTCCTTCGACCCTTCTGGATGTAACCGGAGCCTTAAAATCAATTTGCAATTACATGAACGCCACATCAATCTTCCAGCAGCCTATTTTTTCCCTGCTGGCCGGTCTATCTCTGATGGCCACAGTTTTGGGAAACCGGTATGCAACTGAAACCGGTTTACGCCCAAATCTCTATCTTGTCGCTCTCGGGCCAACTGGTTGTGGTAAGGAACCACAGCGCAAAGCAATCAAAGAGATTTTAACTCAGGCAAAACTATTGGATCGCCTTGGTGGGGAGGATATTGCAAGCGGCCAAGCCCTCATAACACGCGTTAGCATCAGCCCAAGCGTGATATTCCTTTTGGATGAATTCGGATTATTTTTGCAAGCTCTTCAAGATATCAAAGGAGGACCACATCTCCGGGAAATTATAAGCAACTTTATGAAGTTGTATACCTCATCTGACAGCATTTATGTTGGTCGTGAATATGCCGACCAGCGGGCCAAGCCACGCAAAGAAATTCAGTACCCTTGTGCATCAATTTATGGGACGACAACAGCAGAGGAGTTGCATAGGGCTCTAACAAGCGGAGATGCCACCAGTGGGAACCTAAACCGATTCCTGATGATGGATTCTCAAGTTAGCTTCCCAAACCCCCAGACCCCTTCCCCGCGCCATGAAGTACCTCAAGCAATCCTTAGCTGGATCCATGCAGCCACTGGCCAAGGCGGGGGGAATTTGGAGGTGCTAAATTTAGACCCGGCACACCCCATCATCGCAAGAAAAAGCGAGGCCGCAAGGAAGCTACTGGCAGACTACCAACTGCAGGTCCGGGAACTAATGAGGAACGCATCTGACGAGGGTGTCAGGGGGGTATGGGCAAGAGCAGCTGAAATGGCGGAAAAACTGGCCATGATCGTAGCGGTGGGAGACAACCCTATAGACATAGAGATATCACAGGGCAATGCTGACTGGGCCATATCTGCTATTGATTGGGCAACCAAATCACAAGCCAACAGGCTAGACCGCCATGTATCTGACAACCGAGACGAAGCAAAAATAAAAAAGCTGATTGAATATGTCCGAAACGCTAGAAATTATGCCGGTGATCGGAAGTATAAAAAAGCCTGTAAACTCGGGTTCATGCCTCACAGTAAGTTGTTGAAATTGATGCGAGTAACCAGCCAGGAGTTTCTCCGGCTTCATGAGACTGCAACGGCTCGGGGAGATATAGTTCAATTTATGGGCAATGAAGATCAACACGGATTGGACTGCACGATGTATTGCCCGACATCGTCCGAGACATATGAGGAGTGATTCCCAGTTCTTTTTTTAATACCTACCAATTCTTGGGAACGGGGAAACCGTTGTCGTTATTGGGATAGAGCCATTTTTTTAGGGTCAATTCTCAATTCTCACCCACCTATAGAGAGAGAGGGGGAGGGCAGATACCATAAAAATAGAAAATATACATAGTATATGAGAAGCAAGAATTACACATATATATACATACTAAAACCCTTATGTACCAACGGTTACACGATTCTAAAAATTTTGAGAATTGGTGAGAATCGTTGGAATTAAGAAGGCGTTAAAAAATTTCACAACAAGAGGAGACTATTTCATGACTCAAGAGGAACTCATCAAAGCCTTGGAAGCCCGGTTGACAGAAGTTGAAACAAGGCTGCAGGAAGCGGAAAAAAAGCTGGAAGAATACGAGCGGCTTGATACCAGAGTTGGCGTACTGGAATACATCGGGGAGATGGCTGGTTCTTGGCCAGCTTGACCAAAAGAGTTTTTTGCTTAGCTTGCCCGCTCTTATTGTGAGCGGGCAAAAGCCCACTGTATTGGTGCGGAAGTGAACTGATTATGAGATTCAAAAGTTTTACAAAAAAGGCTGCCTATTCCATCACTCAAAATCATGTAGCGGCTGGCGGCTGGATATGGTCCATTCACTGGAAATGGTCCGGCAAGTATTTCATGGTGCCGGATCATTGCGGTATTGAGCCAACCGAGACGGAAGCCAGACAGAAATTGATTGCGCATCTGGGGGATTTATCAGCCTTTGCCGCCAGATTCATGAAAGATGAGCCATTTACCCGAGCGATTGCCAATGGCCGGACTGCTGGCATTCCCGATCTGGAAGCGGTTTCCAAGCTGATGGAAAGACG
>JADFZS010000202.1 GCA_015232405.1 Magnetococcales bacterium
GCTTTGTCGATTCTGTCGGTACCGATCTTGAGAATATCTTCTATGCAAAAGATGGTGAACCACAATACACCGCCATGGGTATAGCTATCTTAGCCGAGTTAACCCCCGAAAAGCCCAAGTTCAAACTATCGGACATTACTGATTACGACTCCATAATCCCAGGGTTCACAAAAATGGCTGGCCTGGAGCTATACGCAAAACCAGAATAAAGCAGCCACAACTCAAGCCAAAAAAAAAGCCTCAACCATCATCGGTTGGGGCTTTTTTTTTGTTTTGGTCATACTCCGCCCTTATTTTGTCCACCCTCATTTGATCCACTACCCAGCAAACATAAAAAAACCGCCGCGAGTCTGCCAGGACTCCGACGGAATTGGTTCCAACCTAACTACCAGAGGTCGGAACGTGAAGAAGTATAGCAGAATTCATTTGAATTTGTGGGGAAATATTCGTGTGAAATTCAAAGGAACAAACAAGGGTGCTAATAGAGCTTGGATCTCCCTGATAGTGATAGTCACCATCTATCGGCTACCAGAAATCATTGATGCTCTTGATAGGTTGTTTAAATGACGACCCGACGCTCTTTCATGTTTTTTATCTGAAACAAACATAAAAAAACCGCCGCGAGTCTGCCAGGACTCCGACGGATCGGCAACAACCTGAAGAAGAGGTCGTTACATGAACAAGTATAGGACAACCATGGCTTTTTTGAAAGCACTAATGGATCACGAAAAATTCGACAAAATTCTCTGGTTTTTCCTGGCTGCAAGCTATTCAGGGGAAGTTGCAGAAATAATTGATGCTCTTGGTAGGTTGTTTAATTAGCTAAATTTTAAAGGTCTGTAATGCTTAAAAATATATATTTTTATCTAATCTATCTCGGCGTTGAATTCATCTTGCTTTGTGGCCTTATTTTTTATTTTGCTCATGGCGTTACATTGCCCATTGATAAGGTCGAAATTAGAGAGATATTAAGTGATGTAAAGTTATGGTTTTTATACATAAATATAATCTTCTCTATTTTTATCCTTATATATAAATATCCTGAAATCAAAGCAGCAATTATAAGTCTTAAGCAATCTATTGAGGGGCTGAAATAATGGCCCAAGAAACAATCAATTTATTCACTGAACAGCCATTAAAGCTGGCTCAAGGCTCTAAAAAATCCACCGTCACCCTTACCCGTGTCGTCACCTTTGAGGATAATTATTACGGTGAGGTAAAAATCACCACCGCCATGCTCAACTCCATGGTTGCTAACTTTAACGCCAACGTTTATGGGCAAAAAATCTCTATTGATGTCGCTCACAACCATTCCAACGGTGCTGCCGGACACATCACAAAACTATTTGTTGATGGTGATCGTTTGCGGGGGGAGGTTGACTGGACCACGTTTGGTATTGATGCCATCCAAAACCGGGGTTTTAGTTATCTATCGGTGGAGTTTGCCGAAAACTACAAACACCCCGAAACCGGAGAAAAACACGGCTGCACCCTTTTTGGAGCAGGTCTAACCGTTCGACCACGGGTGAAAAATCTCGATCCCGTAGAGCTAGCCGATAACCCCAATTGCCAAACCTCACCCTGTCTCGTTACCCCAGATCTATTAATAAAATTGTCCCAGGAGGACGCCAAAACAATGAAAAAATACCTTGAAGAACTCCGCAAGAAACTAGAAAAACTCAAACTCTCTGAGACGGTAATAACAGGTTATCTCAATGCCTTCAAAGATGCTGCCAAGCAACTAGGCGAAGATGAGGCCGTTCTAGCCAACCTGGTCCTGCAGATGGGCGAGGCAGCCGAGGCCGTAAGCAAAACCCAACCCGGTGAAACACCACCAACAATCAACCTATCCATAACCCCAGCTACAGAGCAAAACCAAGAGCAAACCGAAGAAACCATGGATCAATTGCTAGAACGCAAACTAGCCGAACGTGATGAGGCAACCAGACTTTCACAACAGAGCCTGGAGGACAAAAAAGCCCAATATCTAAAACTAATAACCGATGCCGATGGGCTTTCTGAAGACACCAAAACAAAACTGTCAGAGGCGGTCTCTCTAATCACCGCCACCATGGGTGATGATCAAATTGTTGCCCTGGCCGATAACCAGATCAAACTCGGTCAAGAGATGGAGGTTAATTCGCAGCTTGCCATGCAGGGATTTAACACCGGAGCCCAAGGTTCCGTCCGTATGTCAATGGACTCCTCCCAAGGGACCATCAAACTACAAGAAAACATCAATGACATGCTTAAGCTATCCTCATCATTTGCTGGTGGAGGACTGCTATTGCAAAAAGAGGTATCCCCATTTGTTGCCCTGGTTTTGTCCGAATATGACCGTATCAACGAACCTCGTCTGGCTATGGAGCAAAAGTTTTTAGCAAATGGCGAAACAGGTATCGGTGATACCAACCTACCAGCCGGATTTGTCCGTACGGTGATAAAAGAGGCTCTCTCAGATCTCCGTGTCCTGGAGCTGGTGCAAACCCTTACCGATTTTAGTGCTACCCAAACCACAAGTGTACCCTATGAGGTTCGTGATGTAGGGGCTGCTATTGGTGATGGTATTGTCTTTGAGGGGCAGGAAATCCAATCTGCTGGTGTCTCCCAAGAGATGGATCTCTCCTACATCCTCCCCATGAAGTTGGCCCTACAGCTCACCAACGAGGTTATCCATTTTACTAAAAACAGCGCAATTAATTGGGACGCTTATGCCCGTAACGTCGCCTCCAACTCCCGTGTTATCCGTGAGCTGATAGTGCGTAGGATCTGCAACGAGTTACAAAGGGTGTCCGATCAGTACGGTGCTACCGATATCACAGATGAGGATATCTCCGGCCAGCTCAACGGTACAACAGTACATACAGTAAAATGTGCCAGCTTCCCAATTGTTAGACCTCACCAAAGGTACAACCTAAAAGGTGAGACTGTCGGAGCTGCAGAAAACCCCCTAGTTATTGAGCTAAACTCAACCGCTTTAGAGCAATACAACCCAGCCATAACCCAATCTGCCGGAACCTACTATCGTATACTCAACTACAACCTTGGCTACATCCAATATGTTGATGAGACAGGAACTCCGGTAACACCAGCAGCATCAGCTGGTGATGATTTTATCTCCTACAGTGCTGCCACCAACGTTAAAAAGTTTGATCTGGATATCCCAGTTGGATCCACAGAAGCTATCCAAATGAACGGGCTTTTACAGGCTGTTGGCTCCCGCAAAGCAATCATGGCAGCCGATCGCTACGCCCTGCCTAACTATATGTTGATGAGTCCAGTTCTAAACGATAAAGCCACCAATGCCGAGACCTACTCAGCATCAGCAAAAAGAGATGGAGCAGAGACCACATCTCAAGGTGATCTATCAACCATTAAAGCTATCCCTGCCTACTCAACCAACGCCCCAGGGGTGGATTTAGGTGACGAACGTATCTTGATGGGGGTAAGAGGCCAGCTAACCTACACAGTAGCCAAACCTTTCCAGACAGGCACACCTTTTGAGGCTGTTGTTAACAACAAACCAATCGGTAAAAAGGTCGCATATGGTGAGGAGTACAACTCCATCCATGTACCTGTCCCACTGCGTAAATTTGCCACCTCTGTCATCGCCTACAGCTACTCAACTCGCTAAAGGTAGTTTTTATCAATTTTAGCCTAATTCAAGTAGGGGGTAGTTATGCAGCAGCAAGTACCATATACCAACAATGGGCAAAATCCTGTCTCAATAGGTGGTAAAACAATTTGGCCAGGGGAAACCCGTATGGTGGATCCCACCCAGATCCAACCACAAACCAAACCAACCCCAGACCCAGACCCAAAGCCGGAGCCTGAACCAACCCAGGATCCAGACCCCCAGCCGGAGCCTGAACAAACCCAGGAGGAGGAGCCAGACCCCAAGTCGGAGCCTAAACCAACCCTGAACACCAACGCTCTATCACGGTATTTAGAGCAAAATGTCGATGATCTAACCGCCAGTTTGTCAACTCTCACCACCCAAGAGCTAACCACCTTGGCCCAGCTAGAGGCAGCCGACAAAAACCGTAAAACCGCTCTCGAAGCCATCCAGGATCAACTAGAGGGTAGGGGGTAACTATGGCTAAAACAGTGTTCAATATCGACCCAACAATTGACGACACAACCGCCCTTATTGAGCGGCTAATCAAACATGAGAAATTAATGCACGGCATCTATAAATGTCCTGCTGGTAAATGGACCATAGGTGTTGGGCGTAATATCCAAGATGTTGGTATCTCCAATGAGGAGTTGATCTGGCTGTTTCAAAACAGGGGCTTTGAGGGTGTCGATACCCTCATGCCAAGCAGTCTATCTCGTCCTGGTGCTCTCTACCTGCTAGCCAACGACATAAACCGGGTGATCACCGAGCTGCAAAAAAATGTCCCCGGTTTTGATCAACTGGTAGAGGCCCGCAAACATGCCTTGATTGATATGTGCTTCAACCTGGGTCTCTCAAAGTTCATGGGCTTTAAAAAAATGCTCGCTGCCCTAAAAGAGCGAGATTGGGACCATGCAGCGGTACAGATGCTCGATTCCAAATGGGCCAAACAGGTGGGCAGCCGTTCCACCACCCTAGCTGCCATGATGCAAAACGGCTCTTATTGATTTTCTTTTTTTTATAACTTTTTTTCGGAGGTTTTGATTTATGGATAGCATAATCGAACGCTTAAAAGAACCATCAACCTGGCGTGGCTTTGCCATGCTCGCCACCGCCTTTGGTGTCTCCCTTGAACCAGATATGGTAGGAGCCATTGTTACTGCTGGTACTGGCGTTTCCGGCCTTATCGGTATAGCCACCAAAGACAAAAAATAAGTGGCTAAATCATCATCAGTGCCGAACCACACCGCACCCTGCCCTGAATTGCAAAAATTGGGGCAGGAGGTGGTGGCCTTAAGGGAACAGTTTAAAACCCTGTTTAACGGTCAGGCTGAACTTAAAATCCAAAACAGTGCTGTGCTGGAAAACACCCAAACTCTGCTTTTGGGATCCGAAAAGGTGTCACAACTTGAGTATAAACATCTAGACTGCAAGCAGACTGCCAAAGAGATCCTGGATAAAGTCGGTAAGATGGATAATCGTATCAAAACCCTAGAAAGCCAACATAAAACCGAAGAAGGCATCAGCTCCACCTATCTAAAAATAGTTGCTGGTTTTATCTCGTTTGCCACACTCTCCATGCTGGTTTTACAAACATGGTCCATGTTTTTCAGGGCAGGGGGTTGATATGTCCAACGCTCTCTCCCAGGCCGACCTCATAGCGGACCTAAAAGCCAGCCTCAACGATACAGTAGATAGTTTTACCGCTGTTGACGATAACGACTTTATCCGCCACTTATCTATAGCTGCCAGTGAGCTAACCCGGTTTAAACCTCGCAAACTGGTTGCCACCATCACCTTGACAGCCGAGCAATCTTTATATGATGCCCCAGCCGATATCATAAACCCAACGGTGGTTTTATGGGGGTCAGGCCAACGCCAAAATGTAAAACCTTGGGAAAATAGCTACCCCAGCAAACCCCCAACAATATCTCTGTTGGAATCCGCCGGGGTAAAAAAAATCCAACTAACCCCAGCTCCCACGCAAAACGAGATCAACAAACTAGGGGCGGAATTTGCTTACACCTATTCAGCCAGTCACATAATCGCCATCGATGCAGCCGACACCACTATAAACCCGGCAGACCGTGATCTTTTGCTCTTAAGAGCCAGAGCCGAAGCTCTGCTGGAGATCGCTACCAGCAACACAACCAAAGCAGCCACCCGCGCCCCAGGTCAAGGCCAGCCCAAAAACTCATCAGCAATGGCTATCCACGACAATCTCATTAGTGAGTTTGAAAAACGGGCCAAGCTATGAAAATCGCCGTCGAACATAACATCCAGGGAGTAGACACCGCCCTCAAGCAAGCCCCGGATCTCCTCATGCTCCATGTGACCCAGTTTTTAAAACGAGGTGCTTCGGAGGTAACTAGAGAGGCAAAAAGAGAAGCACCCAAAGCTTTTACCACCCTGGCACAAGCAATACATTATCGCCGTGTTGGTGCTAAAAACTCAGGCGAGTTTATCGTCTATGCCGGAACATCATATGCTGCATATGTTGAGGAGGGCCGTAAACCAGGGGGTAAACCACCACCACGCTGGATGATAGAGGCTTGGATTAATGTTGGGTCTGGTATCAAGCCCCAAAATCCAGATATGGATTCCAGAGATCTAGCCTATGTTATCTCTCGATCAATAGCCAAAAAAGGCACAAAACCACGTCCTTTTATGGCCCCAGCTCTTGATAAAAAAACCGATCGCTTAACCCAGCTGGTACGCCAAGGGATAATTGAGGGCCTGCAAGCCGTTACCAATTTAGGAGCGGTAAAACGATGAGCAGCCAGGCAACAGTAACAAACCTTTTGCAAACCACCCTGCAAACACAACTGCCTAATCGCATCATCACCCGTGATTTTAAGCAGCTCCAAGTACATAAAGATCCCGATCTGACAAAAGGCATCTACACCATAATTTGCAGCAGTGAGAGCGACTATCAAAACGCTTTAGGTCGGGAGGCCCAGGGGGGTAGGTTGCAGATACTACTTTTAGCCCAACTAAAAGCCGGACCCAAAGCCACCGGCTCCCAAGTTGAGGATGCCGAGTTTACTGTGATACAGGAGATAAAAACCTTCTTACGCAGCCCACTACCAAACCAGCTAGGCAACCTCTCCCTTAAATCCGTCCAACAGTCCGGCCAACTAGAAGCCCCCTACGGTTGGGTAGCCGCCAACCTGGAACTTACACTTTACGATTAATAAGGATCAACCCCATGCCACAAGATCTTGTACGCATAAGAAAGACCGCCGTATTAGCCAAAACAGAGGTAACCTACGGTGTCGATCCGGTCCCAACTGGTGGAGCCGATGCCATGCTTCTCCACAATGTCACAATCAACCCACTGGTAGCCAACGAGATAACCCGTGATCTTGTGGGCCGTGGCCTTGGTGCTCAAGAGGCTATCCTAGCCGAAAAACATGAAACACTCAGCTGTGAGGTAGAGCTAACAGGCTCCGGAACAGCTGGTGATGCACCTGCATGGGGCCCATTGCTAAAAGCTTGTGGATTTGCCGAAACCATTAACGCCGGGGTGGATGTGGTCTACACCCCACTATCCGATAACATCTCCTCGGTTACTATCTATATCTACCGGGACGGCAACCTCCATAAAATGGTCGGTGCCAGGGGCAGTGTAGGTATAAAAATCACCGCCCAGCAGATACCATACATCACCTTTGAGTTTGTCGGTCTGCGAGCTGCTCCAGTGGCGGAAGCTTTTCCCGCCCCGGATTTTAGCAATTTTCAAAAACCCGAAGTGGTCAACATGGCCAACACCACAACCTCAACCCTACATGGTGATACCGTCACACCGCTAGAGTGGAGCATCAGCAACCAAGCCAAGGCCGAAACCCTATTTTTGGTTGGTAGCGAATCTGTAGAGCTGCTAGAT
>JADFZS010000203.1 GCA_015232405.1 Magnetococcales bacterium
TTTTATTTTTATAATATGGATTGCAACTGGTGCTGACCCTAAATCTGGATGATTATTTTCCACTAGTGTTACAAACCCTTCATCAAAATTTTTAAAGATTGAATCATTAGGATTTAATAAGTTACCATTTGGAATTAAGGCAAGACCAGGCCCAAAAGGATTTTCAAGCTGCTCTTAAATACCACCCAAACAGCCAGGATCTACAATATTGGCTGGCTTTTGCTTTTAAAGAGCAGAAGCAGTACAAAAAGGCCAGTAGATTATTACACCGTTTAACCAGCAAATACCCCAAAAAAGCCAGTTATTTTTATCTGTTGGGCATTACAGAAGGAAAAAGTGGCAAACTAGCTTCAGGCCATCTGGCAATGGGACGCTATTATGGGTTGATACAAGACCATGGAAATGCTAACTGGCATCTTGATGAGGCCATAAGGCTATACCCCCATAACAGCAGTGGAAAAAGAAATGCCCAAGAGGCAAAAAGACGGTTGCGTGGTAGAGGCGATAAGGTCAGTAAATAGGAAGTTTCAACCTAGATTCGGCAGTAAATCAGCCAAGATTTCTTTTATAGGTCCGAGATACTGCTCATAATTACGCCAACGATAGCTGGACGAACCGTATATTGGCTGTCGCACCTGCCAGGTACTTGCTGTCTGTACTGCACGCTTGGTTTTGTGTGGTGATAAACATCTGTCATCCCAGGGTAGACCAACCTTGTTAATCAACTCTCGACTATGGTGCTGGGGGTTGGCAACCAACTCTTCATACTTAACCGTATGTATAGATAACGGCAACACTTCTTGCCAATAGAGCATAAGATCATGATAGGCACGATAATAGTGGGCAATCTCCTCTAGATCCTGGACAAATTTTGGCCCACCGTTGAAATTTTGAAAATAGTTTGAGAGACAGACATCTAGAGGATGTCGTTGACAGTGGATGATATGGGCGTTGGGGTATATCAAGGCAATAACCCCTAAATAGAGGAGATTAAATGGCAGTTTATCCACAATTCGCAATATATGCTTATCAACCCCCCGATAGAGATCTTCACGATAACTTTTGGCAACTTGGCTAGCTACATCAACATTTAATTCTGCGACACACTCAGGAAAGGTTGAATCAACATTTAGTCTGTAAGGTAACTCACGACAGAGGATTCCCATTTCATCACGCTCACCAGCACCATGAATCTGTGGATGACTAGCAAGAATCTGTTCTGTGAGCGAGGTTCCGGACCGAAACATACCAACAACAAAGATTGGCCAGCTATCATTACAACCTACATGTTGATATTTTTTAAACAGAACCGGCGTAAATTGTTCTTTAATTCTCTTGATCAAATCCAAAATATCCGACAGATCACTACCGTTCTGCTCTGAATAGCGAATTTTATTGGCTTTTTGATAATTTATAAAAGCACTATCATAACTTTTACACTGATCAAGAGCTTTACCAAATGCAAAATGTAGCTCCATTGCTATATTTTTTTCTAAATCTTCTCTATGCAAAAGCTCAGAAATAGCCTGCAAGTCTGGATGATTTTTATCAGTATATTTATTGACCAATGGCAAAAGGGCATATAACAAAGGGTCATTTGGATCCACTTGAAGCCCCTTACGATAGGTTAAGTTTGCCTCATCAAAACACCCCAACTCCCTTTGGGCATTGCCGAGATTTCTGTATATACTTGAATGGTTAGGCTTAAGATCTACCCCTTGTTGATAAGCTTTAACTGCATCCTTGGTGCGATATTGCAGCATCAAAGCCATACCTAATGAGTGGTAAAGATGCCATTGTTTACCGCCCTCTAGAGTTACAGCTTTTTGCAACAACCCTTCGGCCTCCTCACCACGACCCATATCAAGGAGTAAATCTGCAAGAGCCCAGTAGCCGGACCACTCTTGGGGAGCCAGTTCAATGGCTTTTTGGTAATAGGTTTCCGCCTCCTTAAAGGAGCTTTGCAGACACAACACCCTTGCCATAACAGTGTAGAGTTCGGCATTACGAGGAACCATCCATATCGCCATTTTGCATTTGCTAATGGCACCAGCAATGTCGCCACCCTGGGCCATAACCTCAACAAGGTTACAATAGGTTGGGACATGATTTTCGTGTTGGGATAGTAGCTGTTGTAAAATTTCTACCGCTTTTTGATTGTGCCCCAGATCAGCCAATATTCGGCTGTTGATTATTAAATGATCGGGTGTTTCAGGTTGTAAGGAGTGGGCTTTTTGCAGATAACCCAAAGCCATCTCAGCCTGATTGTTGCTTCTTGCTATTCTGGCAGCCAGCAGTAGTACCTCATAACAATTGGGGAAAAGTTGCAAATCCTTTTGGATGGCTGCTTGGGCCTGTTTAAAATGGCCTGTCGCAAACAGTCTTGCGGCATCATCAGATGGGCTTTTGATATTATCCATAAGGTACACTTTTTATACCAAAAACCACTCTACTGCAATTTTTGTAGCTCGTTAGCCTCTTTAAGTGCCTTTTGGGAGATAAGAATTTCTGCAGCAGCCTGATAGGGACTCATGGGAAGAAGAGAGTCGGCATCCCTATCTGTTCCGTCCCTACCTATATCACTAGCCAGCTCAAGATAAAGGGTCAAGGCACTGTTGGACTCCCCTGTTAGATCTTTTTCCATCGCCTGTTGATATTGCAGTGCCCTTCTGACTTTTGTCTGTTTGCTGAGAGTCGAAAGAACCATACGTAACTGGGCAGCCGGAGCCAGTTGCCGATTTTTGGTAAAGGCAAACATGGTTGCAACAACCTCTTTTAATATATCCTCATCCATAGGCATGGGCTGTTGTAACTGGTTTATAAGATCAACATATTTTGGTTGCAGATCAGCAGCAAAGAGCTGTAGACGCAGACGCAATGCTCTTTTTCCCGGCAATCTGTTGAGCAATATCCACGCCTCATTACCATTTTTTAGGTGTAAATGGGCTTTAGCCAGCAGCAGACGTAAATTGGGATCAATGGGTCTGGCTAAAAAAGGGCCAGTGGACAAAAGACCAGCATCTTGGAAAAGACCTATGGGTTTTGCAAGCTCTCTCTCCAAAAGGAGATCCAGAGCCTCTTCACGTTTTTGTAAGGGTAGTCCACCCCGTATGAGGTTTCTTACTGCACCCAGAGTTGTATTATCAGCCCCTCTTTTTTTTGCGTGATAAACCAGCAACCACCTCTGCACAAACTTCTGATAAAAACTGCGAAATTTTGTTGATGGGTTTATTTGCAGCCCTTTTTCCAGTAAAGAAAAAGCTATTTGCCAACGTCTGTTTTGGCTATGCCACAACGCCAAAGCCTCAATCCTGGGCCGTGAATAAAGCTCTCTATCTGACAGTTTAAGATCTGCCAACTGTGTCATATAACTGTTGATTGACTCTGTATCCCCTTTTAATTGGGCCAACTTAGCCAAAGCGATTATCAACAGAGGTTCAACCCGACTCTGGTCTCCCTCTTGGGCATATATATTGAGAAGCAACTCCGCCTCAGAGATATCACCAGCAGCCAAAGCAGCCAAACCCATACCCAACTGAGCACGAAACAGCTCTTTATGACCAGGGTGGCGAATCATAAATTGTGAATAGCTATCCCTGGCCTTGGTAAAGTCCCCGGAGTCCAAATAGCTCTCCCCCAATAACAGCCAAAGAGTGGGATGGTTTTCATAGAGATGAGATGGAGCTGCCTCAAGGGTGGATAGAGCCTGGGCCTTACGATCTAGCGCTATAAGAGCACCAGCTTTAACTTTAATCCAACCTGCATGAGCCAGTGGTGTTCCACCCTGTTCCAAAACCTGATTGGCAAGTCTTAAAGCAAGATGAAAGGCCCCTTTTTCCAACAGGTTTTGCGCCTCTTGCGGCTCCAGCACTAGCCCACTATCTTGGCTTGAAAAATCCGCCAAAGACTCCTCAGCTATAGAGGTGGGTCCGATGGTTTGGGAAAAAAGAGGTCCGGGCTGAAACAAAAACAGCCCCACAGCCACAAAAATTGAGAGTTGCCAAGCTACTGATAACATATATCTAGCCAGCAATTTGTGGGCTGTGAGGACCGAATGTTTATTATTAATTTTAAAGACAGCTATCACGCTGCTTGGGCTGGAATAGAGCTACCCAACCGATTGATTTGATTTAACTCGTTGACATAAACCAATTTTGGCTCATGAAGATCAGCCTCAGCTTCACTCATCTGGGCATATGCAGCGATAATTAGAATATCACCCTTTTCTGCCTTATGGGCAGCTGCCCCGTTTACTGAGATCATACCACTGCCACGTTCGCCACGAATGGCATAAGTGACAAACCGCTCACCGTTGTTAACGTTCCAAATGTGAATCTTCTCATATTCACGTATGCCCGAGGCATCAAGAAGATCTTGGTCAATTGCACATGAACCCTCATAATGCAGATCGGCATCTGTTACGGTGGCCCGGTGAATTTTACATTTCAATAGTGATACTTGCATTAAAACTTTTTCCTTTTTATGGCGGTTAGTTTCAATGAAATCAGCGTTGTAGTATGGTTATATGATTTCATTGAAAAAAACCGTCTCAAGTAGACAATACCATATTATCTATCAAACGGGTTTTTCCAACTCTAGCGGCTATTAACATAACCGGATCATCTGCGGTCAATTCAGAAGTCAATTTCTCCTTATCTCTGACCTCAACATAGTCAATTTGTTCAATACCTGACTCAAGTAAAACTCCACGTGCTGCTTGTTCCAATTCTTTTGCCCTTAACTCCCCATCTTTATAGAGAGATTTTGCTGTACAAAGAGCCTTGTAAAGAGCTGCGGCCTGTTTTCGCTCCTCGGTGGTTAAATAACGGTTACGACTTGATAGTGCCAAACCATCTTTTTCCCTTACAATGGGTACACCCACCACCTCAACAGCCAAAGCCAGATCACGTACCATCTGTTTAATCAGGGTCAGCTGCTGGTAATCTTTAACTCCAAAGTATGCTGCATGGGGACGAACCAAATTCAACAGTATAGTCACCACTGTTGCCACCCCCTGGAAATGTCCCGGTCGTGATGCTCCACATAGTTGAGAGGCCAACGGTTCAACAGTTATAAATGTCTGACCCCCCGGAGGATATATAACCTCGGGGCTAGGAAGAAAAATGGCATCACATGAGATATCCTCCAATAGAGCCTTATCTTCTACAAAAGTACGTGGATACTGATCAAAATCCTCTCCCGGCCCAAACTGGGTCGGGTTGACAAATATGGAAACTATGGTCTGCGAACAACTTTTGCGTGCCTCACGTACCAGGGAGAGATGGCCCTCATGTAGCGCACCCATTGTAGGTATAAAACCAACCTTTCCGCCGCGCAAACGGGACTGCTCAACCCAGTCATTTAGTGATTTGCGATCTTCTAAAACTATCATTGATGTTCAGCACCGGGAAACTCCCCAGCACGGACCTCTTTGGCAAACTCCTTAAGAGCATTCTGTATCAGATCACCACCCTGCAAGTAGTGTTTAACAAACTTGGGTTTGAAATCGCCATAAAGCCCAAGGAGATCATAGATAACCAGCACCTGACCATCACACTCTACACCAGCCCCGATACCAATAGTTGGTATTGTCAGCTTTGCCGTTATCTGGCTGGCTAATTTAGGGGGTATACCCTCTAATACCACTGCAAAAGCCCCTGCTGCCTCAACAGCTAGAGCATCGGCCAAAATCTTCTCTGCCTCAGATTCCTGCCTGCCTTGTACCTTAAAACCACCAAAAAACTTCACCGATTGTGGGGTTAAACCCACATGGGCCACCACAGGAATCCGCTGTTTGGTTAAATAACGGATGGTATCAGCTACAACCTCACCACCTTCTATTTTAACACCATCACAGCCACTCTCTTTCATAATTCGAATAGCTGCTGCCAAGACCTTCTCCTTGGGACTTTGACAGATACCAAAAGGAAAATCACATATCACCATTGCTCGCTGTGAACCGCGAACAACAGCAGATGTGTGGTAGATCATATCATCCATGGTGACCGGGAGAGTGGTATCATGTCCTTGCACCACCATACCCAGAGAGTCACCTACAAGAATAATGTCCACACCTGCACTATCAACCAACTTGGCAAAGGTGTAGTCATAGGCTGTCACAGAAACAATACGCTGGGAAGCCTCTTTCATCTGGGCGATCTGGGGCAGGGTTACACGCTGGCCCACACGTCACCTCCTGAAAATATAAATTTTGGCTTGGAACGGGAGAGTGGAACACTCATATGAAAATAGGAGCGCGCAAAGTACGACCATTGCTGCATGGTCATTGCGGAAGTCCCGGTCCAGCCCTCAAGCTTAGATCCAGGCATATATTGGTTAATCATGCCTTTTCCCAAAGATATATCACAACAAAATCCAGACTAGTTCATACTTAGGTAGCCGCTGAAAATATCAAGTCGACTCCACCCTAACCCGAATCAATTGTATAGATTTTATCAAGCTAAATTAAAAAAGCAAATGCTCTACACGGGCAGCATCATCAACATCTTGCAGTAACATGTCAACGGTTTTACCAAAAATTGGATGGATTAATTGCGGTGAGACCTCTGCTAGAGGGGTCAAGACAAAACGACGTAAATGTAGAGAAGGGTGTGGTATTTTGATGTTTTTTGTTCGCAAAACCCGCTGGCCATAAAAAAGTAGATCCAGATCCATTCTGCGTGGTCCCCACCTTTTTTCCCGGCGACGATTACGACCAAAAGAGTGTTCTATGGTGTGAAGAATGTTTAAAAGGGCTTTGGGACCGTATTTTGTCTCCACCACAACAACCCCATTAAGAAACCAGGGTTGCTTAACATTGCCAACAGGTTGGGTGCGATAAATTGCAGATTTCCCCACCAGACGTAAGCCACGGGGATGGTTGGAGATGCGAGAGACTACACGACGATACAGGGCCTGGGAGTTACCCTGATTTGTCCCAATGGCAATCCAGGCCAATTGGTTGTTACGAAACAGGTGCGACATATTTCGCAACAGCCCCTATATCAAGCGCGATTGTGCACCTTGATATGCCAAGGTTCAAAACGTACTCCCAGCATATTATCCTTTGGATATCTTAGCTTTAGGTAGCCTAAATCTGTCAGACGCTTATACACTTCTGATGAGACAAATTTAGAGGTAAAATTATAGCGACCATAACCACGCTGGCCCACATCAAAGTCACTGATACCATGGTATGAATACCCTGGGGGAGCCAGTGACCTGGAGGCACGGGATAGGTTGCCGTCACTCTCATACGCCTTATCCAAAAAGAGCAAGAACTGTTTAATTACACTGCGCACACCAGAGGTAAGCACAACTTTATTGCCAAGCTGCTTGCGTATTTTTTTATAAGTCTCAAGGGGACGACCTTTATATAGATAGTTGCCAGTATTGGGAACCTTGACCACCTC
>JADFZS010000204.1 GCA_015232405.1 Magnetococcales bacterium
CGTTAGGCAGCCTCCTCATATACACGTGGTGACAAATAACCGATCGTTGAATGTCTTCTCTGACGATTATAGAAAACCTCAATATATTCAAATATATCCTTCTTTGCTTCTTCAGCCGCTAGAATTTATTTTGGACAGCAGTGGTTCTACATATCAACCTTAGATCGATTTGGTCAAAAGTTCTGATTTTTAAAGAGCGTATTAAATTGCTGGCGTGACGATAACCAGATGTTGAAAGTCGGCAAGACTGAACAAAGGCACCCCGTACCACACCAGCGGCTTTCCACTCTCCCGCCAATATTCATTTTCGTCAGATGAATTCTGGATGGTTGCCGCTAAATTGAGGCGCAATTGAGCCTAGAGACACGGCTAGCTGGGTAAAACAGTACCAACAACATATTTTCTTTGTGGGTCTTGTGTTTTATGGACTGTAACTTGCTTGAAATTCATTCAACTTTTATATTATCAAGGGGAGTATTAAATGCCTATTGCTGAAAATGTTCGCTTGGGTGCAGATGTTCGCATACCGCAGCCTGCTCTTGTCAACCTTTATGGTTGTTCTATAGGCGACGGGACCATGGTTGGATCTTTTGTAGAAATTCAAAAAAATGCCTCCATTGGCAGTCGATGTAAAATTTCCTCGCACAGCTTTATATGTGAAGGTGTTACAATCGCCGACGAGGTGTTTGTTGGTCATGGTGTTATGTTCATCAATGATCGATATCCACAAGCTGTCAACGAAGATGGCTCTTTACAGACGGAAGCAGATTGGCAGGTTATTACAACAAAGGTCGGGGAGCGGGCATCGATTGGCAGCAATGCCTCGATTATGTGCGGTATAACCATAGGAAAAAACTCTATTGTTGGCGCAGGCACCTTTGTAAACAGCGATGTTCCCGACTTTGCCGTGGTTGTTGGCGTTCCCTCTAGAAACATTGGCGATGTCAGACAGCGTCAATCAATCAATAATGGGGAAAAGTCATGAGCGACGCATCGTTAAAAGTTGGTTTGGTCGGTTTCGGTTACTGGGGCCCGAATATGGCACGCAACTTACACGTATCTACCAAGTGTCACTTGGCTGGCATTTGTGACTCCGACCCCGATAAGTTAAAAAAGGCGGCCCGCTTTTTCCCAAATGTACCCATGTATGAAAATTATGACGATATGCTGAAGGATAAGAATGTGGAAGCTATCGTAATAACGACACCTCTAGCAAGCCATTTTGAACTCGCCAGTGCTGCCCTTAAAAGCGGACGCCATATTCTGGTTACAAAGCCTTTCACTCAAACCTCTGACCAAGCGCAACAATTGATAGAACTCGCAAAAAAACGCAATCTGACTCTAATGCTGGATCATACATTTATTTATACCGGTGCCGTCAAAAAGTTAAAATCCCTTATTGACGAAGACGAGTTGGGGAAAATTCACTATTACGACTCCAAACGCATTAATCTTGGCCTTTTTCAGCAAGACACCAACGTGATGTGGGATCTGGCGATTCATGATTTTGCAATTTTGCAATATCTGATCAAAGAGTCGCCTGTAGGAATTTGCGCGGTGAGCAGTAACCACTTTCATGGTGCAAATGATAACATGGCCGTCATCACCCTATTTTACGATTCAGGTATTTTTGCCCATGTGAATGTAAACTGGCTTTCTCCCGTAAAAATACGTCACACGCTCATAGGTGGCCAGAAAAAGATGGTTGTATATAACGATCTTGAGTCTTCTGAAAAGCTCAAGATATACAATCATGGAGTGGATGTCTCCCGCAACCTGAACAAGGACTTGATTTTTGACTATCGCATAGGCGACATGTGTTCGCCCCAACTGGACTCCATGGAGGCAATTCTGGCCGAGGTGGACCACTTCAGCGATTGCGTTAGCAACAATACCGCTCCCCAAACCACTGGGGAAAGTGGCTTGACCCTGATACGTTGGTTGGAAGCGGCAGACAAATCCAGTAAAAACGGATCAGTTATTTTGCCCCTAGCCAAACAGGAGTAGAGAAATGGGTAAAAGAGCAGAATCGGTTGTAGTAACAGGAGGCGCAGGATTTATTGGCTCGGAGTTGACTCGGCAATTGTTGGCATCTGGTGCGCACGTTACCGTTGTCGATAACCTGGTGAACGGCAAACGTGAAAACCTAGCCAATATCGAAAGCGACCTATTGCGGTTGGAGGTGGTTGATATTCGCGACACTGACACCATGCGGTCTCTTCTGCGGGGCGCAGACAAAGTGTTTCATCTGGCCTGCATGGGGGTGCGTCACTCGATCCATAATCCGGCAGAAAATCATGATGTCAACGCATCAGCCACCCTTGGTTTGCTGCAGTTGGCCAAAAGCGCCAACGTGAAGCGTTTTATTTATGTCTCCAGCTCCGAGGTTTATGGAACCACCCGTTTTGCGCCTATGACTGAAGAGCATACAACATTCCCCATGACCGTTTACGGTGCCTCCAAGCTCGCGGGAGAATGTTATGCGCGCGCTTTTTTTGAGACCTATGATTTTCCCACAGTTGTTGTTCGCCCTTTCAATAGCTTTGGTCCGCGTTGTCACCATGAGGGAGATAGTGGCGAGGTCATTCCAAAGTTTATGCTAAGGGCTTTGGCTGGCAAGCCTCTGATTGTATTTGGCGATGGATCGCAAACTCGTGATTTTACATTTGTAACCGATACTGCGCGCGGCATTGTTTTGGCGGGAGAAACTGACAAGGCTGTGGGTCAAACCATCAACCTTGGTTCAGGTATTGAAACATCAATTAAAGATCTTGCGGATGAAGTAAAGCGGACGGTCAACCGACAAGACGCAGAAGTTCAGTTTCATGCGCCGCGTCCAGGGGATATTCTCAGACTGATCGCCGACTCCTCCAAGGCCAGTGATCTATTGAATTATGCACCTGCCATGGAACTGCGTGATGGGCTTGTGCTGCTCCGCGATTGGTATCAACAACAGGAAAGTTCCGTTGAAGAGTTACTCAAAGAGGAAGTAGTTCATAACTGGACTCATAGCGTGCCCGAATGAGCCAAAATATTCCCATAGCCCGCCCTTTCCTGGGAGAGGAAGAGGCACAGGCGGCCATGAAGGTAATCAAATCTGGTTGGTTGACCCAAGGGCCAGCTGTTCTTGCTTTTGAAGAGGCATTTTCCGACATGGTGGGGGCCCAATATGCTTGCGCCGTCTCAAACTGTACGTCAGCATTACATCTGGCACTGCTGGTTGTTGGCGTTAGGCCAGGAGATGAGGTGATTACGGCCAGTCACTCGTTTATCGCCACGGCCAATGCCATCCGATATGTTGGTGCTATCCCCGTATTTGTGGATATAGAGCCTGATAGCTATAACTTGGATCCTGCGCAGGTCAAAAAAGCGATCTCTTCAAAGACAAAATCCATTTTAGCCGTCCACCAGATGGGCATGCCGTGTGATCTGCAAGCTCTGACACAATTGGCAAAGGCGCATGGTATTCCATTGGTGGAGGATGCCGCCTGCGCTATAGGTAGTGAAATCAAATGGAATGGCGTATGGCAAAAAATAGGTAAGCCCCAAGGAGACATCGCCTGCTTCTCGTTCCATCCACGTAAAGTACTCACTACGGGCGACGGTGGCATGATAACCACCAACAACCGTGAGTGGGATAAAGAGTTGAGGCAGTTGCGCCAACATGGCATGAGCGTATCGGACTCTGTGCGTCACGCCTCAAAAAATGTCGTGTTTGAGGAGTATTTGCGTTTTGGTTACAATTATCGCATGACTGACATTCAGGCGGCAGTTGGGCTTGTGCAGTTGGGGCGAATGAAGTCGATTATAAAAGAACGTCGTCGCCTGGCAGAACAGTACATGACAAGCCTGACTATTCTGCCAGACGTGGCACTTCCGGCAGAACCCCAATGGGCGCGCAGCAATTGGCAAAGTTTCTGTGTTCTTCTACCGTCAGATTGTGAGCAACAGTCGGTTATGCAGTCCATGCTCAATGATGGTATAGCCACTCGGCGCGGTATCATGTGCTCTCACCGGGAGCCTGCCTATTCTGACCATGGTTTATGGCGGTGCTGGGCTTCCGAACATGGATGCGATGATCAATCTGAGCGTTGTTTGCACCTGAAGAACAGTGAAAATGCTCAGGATAACGCCATTTTGTTACCTCTTTTTCCAGGCATGACGTTTGAAGATCAGGAAAGAGTTATTGCTTCACTTGTCAAAGCATGCAATCAAGAGAGTCGTAGCAATAATGGTTGATAATAACTCATCAAGACAGAGTTCTGGAGTGAATGCCCGTCATAAACCTGTGCCGACCAAATTTCCAAAGCATCTTGGAATGATTGTTGGGATAGTTATCAGCCTGTTTCTGGGTTGGGTTGTTTTTAAACGTATGGAGTGGCAAGAAATCAAGAGAATTCTTGACGGTATCCAGGTCATGCAACTTGCCTTTACCGCTGGCTTGATTGTAGCAGGCCAGCTACTCCGCGTGTGGCGTTGGCGTTATATAATGGAAGAGGATAACGCTAAAAAAAGAAAGTTTCGTCCGTTTTTCTCTTCCATGGTTTTAGGAGGCATAGTAAACAGCCTTTCTCCGGTACGGTTGGGTGAATTGGTCCGCTGCTTTTTGTTGTCCAGTGAACTGAAGGATGTGCGGACTGTTTATATTCTGGCAACCGTAACTCTGGAAAAGATATTGGATCTGTCGGTATTACTTCTTGTTTTTCAATTGGTTATTTTTAACGAGGTTATTCCGCCAGAGCTTTCCGTGAGCTACAGTTGGTTGCCTATGGCGTGGATTGTGCTCGGCATCGTCTCTTTGGTCACAGCCTTTATCTGGCGTGATCAGGTCAAGGCCGGATTGCAAAGTGGGTTAGAGCGTTTGCTCAGCCCACAACTGCAGCAAAAATTGATGTATTTGGTTTTTACTTTTTTGTCAGGCATGCGCCTAATAGTTGGCTGGCAAAAAGGGATAACACTGATGGTCGTCACATTTTTAATTTGGGCACTAGACGCTGCAACAATCTGGGGTTTTGCTTGGGCGATTGATGTCCCTTTTAGCCCTTTTCATGCGTTGGCCATGTCTGCCATAATGTCGTTAAGTTTTATTCTACCCTCTTCTCCAGGTTTTGTCGGAACGTATGACTATTTTTCGATGACCGGTCTGGTATTTTTTGGTCTTGGTGAGCAGGAGGCACTGACCTTGACGCTGGTAATGCATTCAGCACTTTTGGTGACCACGCTCACTTTTGGTCTTTTGGGGTTGTGGATCATCAAAAATCAAAGTGAGGCACATTTTTTGGAACTCATTCGCAACCCAAACTCCTGGATCACTGGACGAAAAATCAATGAAAAAGGCAACTATTGACCCACTAAAAAAGCCATTATATATAGCTTACCCAAAATATTGAACTGTCGGATTCCAACCAAGGCAACACAATATTACAAGGCAACACAATATTATTGCAGACATATTCTGCTCCTCCTATATCAGGTATCTTAAGCTCTAAACCATTGCTTTGGCCTCAATATCGAAATTTATTGTCCGAAAAACCATTGCCAGATCAGAGGTCGGGATTAACCATCTCCACCAACAACTTTATAGCTGTTTTTTCTCCGATCCGACCTCTCTGACCGGCGGTCCTGCTCTTCAATAACTGTCCCCTGACTGCGACTTGGGCCTTTTCTTTTCTCTTCCTGACCTTGGTTGCGACTTTTGATTACTCCGGCTTCACTCAAGCTATGAAGCATCTTTTCCATGTTGCCAAAAGTCTTCATAAATCCGTGAGGAGTCATAACGATACAAAATTTTGGCTCTACAACCGGATTTCCCTGGGCATCACTCTTGCCGACGGAAGCGGTCACAAATTCCATCCTGACCATCCCGTTCACCAAACGGATCGAAAGTGCGCCATCGCTAAAATAGTCCATAATCATACTGTTTTATCCTTTGTCATTATTGATTATCTTTCTCGCAAACTCTCGCCAAATCCACGAATAAGTGGAGCCAGGAAAAATTCCAGAAGACGACGTTCGTCAGTTTTTGCCTCCAGAGTTGCCGCCATACCTGGTGTTAAATTGACCCGTCGCTTTCCAACTTGAATCCAGGAACGAAACATATCGGCCCTGACTTTATAGACCAAACCAAGATTTTCATCTGCAGTTGCATCCAGGGAGATATCGGTAATCTGACCATCAATGCTGCCATATTTGGTGAATGGAAATGTCTCCAGCTTGATTGCAACCTGTTGGCCTATCTCAATAAAGCCTATATCTTTGTTGGGCAACATGACTTCAACCTCCAGAGAATCATCCACCGGAACAATCTTCATCAACTCTTGAGCCGGTGTCACGACACCTCCAACCGTGTGGATGGCCAGCTCCTGGATACGGCCTTTGATCGGTGAGGTCAGCTTTGTAAGGGCATGCCGCCTTTTTGCTTTGGTCAACTCCATGATCAGAGCATTATGCTGGGCTTCGGCCTCAACCAGTTCAGATAAGCGATCACGTTTGAACTCCGACTGCAACGTGGCCAAATCAAGCTGGGCCTGGGTAATATCTACCAATATCTCCTGTCTTCGAGCTATCTCAATGTCCAGATCATTTTTTGCCTCCAACCTTTCCTGCTCCAACTGCAAATAACGATTGCGAGAGGCATATTGTTCCAGAGACAAGAGATAAAATGAGTTTGTCCGTTGAGTAATCAGGGGCAAAGTGTCCGCAAGCTTTTTAATGCGCTTTTCCAGGCTTATCCGTTCCCATTTTTTGCGCTGTATAACCTCATTCAAGCTTTGCATCCGCTCTTGATATGCAGATAATTGCTCATCAAACAATCTTTCCTGTAATTTAACGACATCATTAGGAATTTCTGGGGGAAAATAGAGGGTATCCGCTGCCGACTCTGATATTGGGGAATAGCCGGTCTGGTCATACACAACCTTGGAGTAGCTCCAAATTTGCTCACCTATCTGATTTATTTCCAGCAATGCAGCAGGACTCCCCTGCTCCACTTTTTTGATCAACACCCGCTTGTTAAAGTTATCTTGCGAAACCGTATCCAATAATATCTGCAACCTGATTATAGCCGCCCTGGTCTCCAACAACTCTTTTTGAACACGGTCCATATCCGATTTTGCATTGGTCAAATCCAAGAGGATCAATGTCTCCCCCAACTCAACATCCTTCCCCTCATAGACATGAACCTCCCTGACAACGCCTATCTCCAAAGGTTGTATAATCTTTACCCGATCATCAGGTATTATCTTGCCCTGAGCTACCGCTACGTAACCGTTCAGAGACCCCTCATTCATTGATTATGTTCACTGTCTGACGAGGATCCAAGCGAATGGAATAGTAGCAATTTTTTTTGGGTTTATCAAAGAAAATCCTTGACACGATTTTCGCCTTGGACGTGAAATTTTGAAA
>JADFZS010000205.1 GCA_015232405.1 Magnetococcales bacterium
GGGTTATTACCGATTTTAACAATATCCCCGGTACGGAACGGTCTCTCCATATTGATAGCTAGACCCGAAAAGATATTCATGCCGATCCCCCCCTTAAAACCTGCCCCCTCCCAAGCAGGTTTTTATCTGTTTTGAGGCGATATTATCACCGTGGCTATCTCAACTATGAACAGACCTCTGTGTATAACAGACAGCCTGAACAAACGCAGTGACATGTCCCATCAAAGCATTTAAGCCACCCAATAGTCAACCCCCTCCAGAAGAGTCAGAGATTTTATCTATATTGAGCCAAGATCATCTGTTCTTTGGGGCCGGGATATTAACCTTTTTTTAGGATAATCCACTTATACTTAGGAATGCTATCGAGTTTTGTCTGGCAGGGTAGCGGTTGCAAGTTGCAGGGTTACTTAAATTTTTGGTTTTGTATTTTGGAACAGTTTTCCCAATCTTTTTATTGGTGCGATAAAACGGCTGACAGAACTTTGGGGTTTGGGTATGCCACCACATCCCAAGACCCAGCGTTTTTGACATTTGGACATCCAGTTTTTTTTGTAGGGATCGTTCCCGGTCAGAAAATCGATCTCTTCCACCTTATCAATATCAATAACGTACTCCATCAAATATTTGGTGAGAATGGAGCCTGGGGAGTAGTTTTTCCAGCTTTTGTCATAAGCCAGCCTGAATATATTGGCTTTTTTATGGGCGACAAACCAGAGTTGGGCGGCAATGGGGTTTTTATCGGTGTAGAGTATGGCAAGTCGCAACCAGCCACACTCTGCCATACGTTTTATCAAACCTGGAATAAGGCCGGAATAGTGCTCAGTACCTTGCCAGCTATAGCGAAACACTCTGTGATAATCTGCCTCTGCTTGTTGGAGGTCATCTTTGAGAAAAAGGCGGATATGGTAGCCGTGCTCACGCTCTAATTTTCGGCTTTTGCGAACGATGGTGTTGCGTAACTGAGCAGGACGAGCAGCCATGTACTGGGCAAAAGTAACTCCACCAGTTTCATGCACCCAGTTGAAAATTCTAAAATAGCGATTACAGGTCAATCCTGCCGACTCCATCTTAAGCTGTAGAGTGTTCATGTTTTGATCATCAGGGGCGATGGGAAGAAAACGGTGGATTTGGTTGGGCAGGCTACGCAGACCCAAGGCCAGAAAAGCTATAATCTCTTTTTGATCTCCATCCCCCAGTATAATGGAATATATGGGGGTAACATGATTGCTAAGAGGTTCATAGCTGCCATCATCGTTGGTAAAAAGGGGGAGTAAAGCTAGAAGGCTGCCTCTGTCTACCACACAGGCCAACATAAGAGTTTGATCTTGCTCCAGTGCTGTTGAGGCGAGATTTTCAAACCAGGGACGAGAGAGGAAGAGGCTCTTACTTGCCGCCTTGGTAAATAGGGCATCACTGTTTTGTGGCAGCTGATCCCATGAGTTGTAACAGACAAATTCCATAAAAATAGATCCTTTTAAACAAAAATACTGGATCTTTTAACCTGTTGCAAAAAATAACCGTCATTGGAAATAAGTTGATTTTGATAAGAACATTGAAAATATATTAAGAAACATGTTTTTAATGGTTATTAAGATAGCTCCTGCATAGGGATTTATTGGGTTGTTTGGATATCAGACGAAATTAATTTAGAAAATAATCTGCTCTGTGTTAAAGTGGGGCTTGGGGGTCAAATATATAATCATAGAAACGGCAGTTGTCGGCACGCACCTGATGCAAGCTATTGATTCACCTAGTATATCAGGGGAAAGTCTTATCACCAACAAGGTGACTGCGATTTCCCCTGATACACCAGATAAACCAATATCTTACGCCATGCACGCACCGCCAACCCCCGTTTCTAGGATAATAATCTTGAAAATATTATTTGGCTTATGTTTTTCTTGAGGTATAGCGTCTAGAAAAATGAGCTATAAATACAAAAAAATACGGTTTATCTCAACTGTTCTGGCTAGCTTGTCTTTCATCGCTTTGTCGTTGTCTGCTCTCTCCTTTTTTAATTCCAATAATCGTGCAATAGATCAAACAGTTGCAATTTTGGCCCATGAGATTTCAGGGTCTATAATAAAACGTGTTGATAACTATCTAGGTGTGCCCACCAGAGCTGTATTTGAGCTAAAAAAACTCATTGAACTAAAGCATATAGATCTCCAAGATCGGCAATCCATGATGCGTTGGCTCGCCAGCCAATCCAAGATTCACCCGGAAATAATCGGTATGATCATCAGCACCAAAAATGGTGATCTATGGGGGTCCAATATTCTACCGGATGGTCAACAGGTTTATCTGGCATCTGACAGTGTAACCAAAAACCATTTAACAGTTTATCAGGTGAACCAGGATGAAACCCTGGGAAAAAAGATGTATGATTCCGGTTCTTATGACCCTAGATTAAGGCCATGGTTTCTGGCGGTTAGTAAGGCAAAAAAACCAATTTGGTCACCAATTTTCCGGCAAAAAGAGACCGGCATACCTGTGATTGCTCTTCTTGTTCCCATGTATAAGGACAACCAGCTACAGGCTGTCATCAATTCAACTATCACTCTGCCGGAGCTATCCAAGTTTCTCAAAACCAGCAATCTTGGACAAAAAGGGATCTCCTATATTGCAGATCATGACCATAAGTTAATTGCATCTTCACTGCCTGTTCCCGTCGCAGATTTGGCAGGCCCAATGAAAACACTTGAGAAACTGAGACCCTCACTTGTTGGCTCCATTGAAAGCACATTGAGTGAATCACACGAAAATGTTGACAAAAAAAATATCGTTGTTGGGGATGATCTTTTTTTTGTCAACTCTGTTTTATACTCAAACCAATATGGTCTTAATTGGCGGGTGACAACCGCACTGACCACCAACGACTTTTTACCACCTATCCTAAAAAAAGAGGCGTTTTCCCGTAAATTTGCCTTAATTGGTGCAGTTTTATCATTTATTATGGTGATTGCCAGCATAAGAATTTTGTTAAAGGAGATATCTTATCGTCGGCAGATAGAGAACAATTTGAAAAAAAATAAGGAGCAGTACCGCCAGCTACTTGAATCAACCAATTTTACCCCATGGGAGTTTGATTTTACCAAACAGCATTTTGATTATGTTGCTCCGCAGATTGTGGACCTACTTGGTTATTCTCAGGACTCTTGGACCGACTTGAACTCATGGAGTGATCGAATTCATCCCGATGATCGAGAAGCAGCCGTTGCCTACTGTTTGGCACAAACTGCCAAAGGGGAGAATCACGATTTTGAGTATCGCATGATCACCGTGGATGGCAGAACAGTTTGGATTCGTGATGTGGTTGCCATGGTTAAAAAGAAAAAACGGGTATCAGGATTAAGAGGTTTTTTTGTCGATATTTCAGCCCAGAAAAAAATGGAGAACGATCTGGTTCTATCAAAGGAATCAGCAGAGAGTGCAAGCAAGGCAAAATCCGACTTTCTTGCCACCATGAGTCATGAGATAAGAACACCAATGAACGTCATCCAAGGTTCTGTGGAGTTGTTATCGAGAAAAGGTATGCCCGATGAACATTTGAAGCTTGTGGAGAATATATCTTATGGAACCAGCTCTCTGTTAAATATACTCGACGATATTCTAGACCTCTCAAAAATTGAAGATCAAAAAGTGGCTCTGGTGAATGCCGATTATGTGCTGCCAGAACTGCTCAAACATTTAATAGACTCCATGCGGCCCAACGCTGAAAAAAAAGGTTTGGATCTTCATTGTCATATAGATGCTAACCTACCCAACTATGTATATGGCGACCAGACAAGGTTTCGCCAGGTGCTATGGAACTTGGTAAGCAATGCCATTAAGTTTACCGATGAGGGGGAGATTAAAATTCAGGCAAGAGGGATAGCCCACGAAGGTGAGATAAAGCAGCTGGAGTTTTTGGTTATAGATACTGGAATAGGCATTCCCCAAGACAGCCTCTCCGCTATTTTTGATCCATTTGTCCAGGTAGACGCCTCCACAACCCGTTCCAGGCAGGGAACTGGTCTTGGTCTGTCAATTTGCAAAAAAATCATTAATTTAATGGGTGGAACAATTACGGTAAAAAGCACACTGGGAAAGGGAACTGTTTTTAAGCTGCTCATACCTTTTAAAAGTGGCGGAAGATTGACGAAAGATGATAATGAAGAGATAATTTTAGACCCTCAACCTCTATCTCTTTTGTTGGTAGAAGATGAACCTATCAGTCAAATGGTGATAGAGAGCCTGCTTTCAGAAGAGGGTTATCAGGTAAAGGTGGCCTCAAGCGGCAAAGAGGCGTTAGAAAAGATAGCCGTTCATGAATTTGATGTCATTTTGATGGATCTTCGTATGCCGGAAATGGACGGTTTTGCAACCAGCAAACTCATTCGTCAATCCCCCGACAAACGGATAGCAGAAACAAAGATAGTTGCCTTTACTGGTGATGTAATGAAAGAGACTGTGCAAAAATGTCTCGATATCGGTATGGATAGTGTGGTTGCAAAACCCATCAACATTTTTGAAATTAACCGAGTACTCATCTCTCTTACCGCTGAAGAGTCAACTTCTTCATAAGGTTCAGCATTAAACTATTACTTCTTTTTTACTGCTGGTAAAGCCGAGCAATAAGCTATGGTTGCAGAGCCTTGCCGAATGAATTTAGCCTTAAATACAACAATCGTACTTGCAAAACCAGCATGACACATCTTGTACAAATGCCTGACGCAATAATGACATAAACAACCTGTTAGAATCCGTCGCAATAACCTGTTAATATGCGACGCAAAATTAGCGATGTTGAGTTTGATGGCTCTTGGCAGAGCCTTGATTGTCATGCCTTGGATTTGCTTTTACCAAATATCACAAAGTATCAAATTCGCCTGATATAAAGAAACAGAGCATCACGTCAGAATAACAATCGGAGCAGTGAAACATGTCGAAATTATTTGATTACCTTTTGATTATTATATCTTTTGTATTGTTACTTACTCTAGGTTACTGGGAATTCGGCAGCATCTTGAAAGAGGGAAAAAAGGAGAGTTACGTCATAGCTTGGAGTGGCCCCTTATCTAATCCCAGCCTAAAACATGCCGCGCAATTACAGAAGCAGGGTGTGGAGTTTTTTATTGAGCATGTCAACCGCCAAGGGGGAATTAAGGGGAGAACACTGAAATTACGTGTTTTCGATGATGCTGCAGATAAAAAGAGAGCGGTTGAAATAGCCCGGGAAATCGGTGAGAGTGATGATATTTTAGCTGTTATAGGTCATTCTGGTAGCTCCATCTCCCTTGCAGCAGCTCCAATTTATAAGGAATACAAGATTCCGGTTATCAGTATCTCTTCCACCAACGATAAACTCACCATTGATAACCCCTGGTCGTTTCGGTCAGTTTTCAATGACTCTTTTCAAGGGCGTTTTTTAGCTAACTATATTAAGTCGGTGCTAGAGCTGAAAAATGTTACCGTAATCTATGAGACAGCTGACTTCGGAAAAAAATTGGCTGAAACCTTTATTGATGCCGCCAAACAGTCCAAGTTGAATGTTTATGGTCAGTTAATGGTTGATTTTGAAAATGAAGATGGTGCTGAAAAACAGATTAAAAAACTGGCAGCCGAAATATCCGGTCTTTCGGCAAAGGATTCAATTATCTTTTTTTCCGGTGCGGCAAAATTCGCACACCAGACAATACAGATTCTGCGTGAAGAGGGTATAGAGCACCGGATTATCGGCCCTGATGCCATTGCCACAACAGAATTTTCCGATAGGTTTCGTTCCACACGCAGTGGGGAAAGAGACACCATGTCCTATGTTAACGGTGTCTTGGCTGCTTCTCCCCTTTTATTGGATTCTGTTGGACAACAGGCCCAAAACATGGCTAGTGCCTTTCAGAAACGGTTTGACCATGAACCCAATTGGCAATCTTTCTTCTCTTATGATGCCACACTCCTTTTGACAGAAGGCTTGCGCAGTGAAGATATATCCGGGAAAAAAGAGTCAATCCAGTCTGATCGACGCAAAATTCGCGATTTTCTTGCTTCGATCAACAACCCTCAGGTGGGAATCTCTGGAGTGACGGGAATCCTCTATTTTGACAAAGAGGGTAATGGTCAAAAACCCCTTGTTATCGGAGAGTTTGTCAACGGGACGCTGATCACCTCCAGCCAGCAGTTGCGACCGACGGGGGATATCAAGCAGATCCCTGATATAGAAAGGATGAAGAGAGACAGAGATGTGATCTCCTTTCTCGGCGAACAGTATTACCGTACACGTATGGTCTACACTGGCATCCGCTTCAACTCAATTTCCGAGCTTGATCTGGTTAACAGTACCGCAAAAGTTAATTTTGATCTTTGGTTTCGCTTTGCAGGCAAAGAGAACATCACAGATATTGGATTCATAAACTCAATAGGTAAAACTACCCTGCCCAAACCTGTGCAGAGTTATAATCTAAAGGGAATTCAATATAGACATTACCGTATTGAAGAGAAATTCAAACTTGATTTTGGCTCCCGTAATCCTAAATTCGGTAGTCATCAGGTGGGAATATCTTTCAAGCATCAGTTTTTCAATCATAATCTATTGACCTTTGTCACTGATCTGCAAGGAGTGGGAGCAACAACCGGTCCTATTATGGTTCAGTCCCTGATTCAGGATCAGGTGTTACCGGATGAGAGTGGTTGGCATATCAGTGATGTGGCGTTTATTTCCCAACCAATGGGCCAGGATACCCTTGGCAACCCATATCATTTAGGTGGGGAAGAGGGGTATACCCAATCACTCTTTAACGCCATTGTCGAAATTAGTCCCAACGAATTAACGGTTCGACGCAAAATCCTATTTGACAATATGGATAACAGCATCATGTTGCTGTCAGCATTGTTCTGTATATTGGTTTTTATCAGCACAAAGAAGGCCCAGAATAAATTTGCTGGACTACTGATAGTATCACAAGCGATTATCGGCCTTTTCCTGCTTCTTGTTATAGAAAGCTATCTACTTGAATATCTCCCCCGCCAGGAGTCCACCTCGCACCATGCGTTAAAGCAGCTTGTCCTCCTTTTCGATATCTTCTGGTGGATTGTGCCGGCTTTATATCTCCATCGAGGGGTACATCTTTTTGTCTGGAGTCCTTTGGAACAGCGTACTGGACGTATCATTCCTGGTGTTGCCAAAGGGACGGTCTCCACCGTTATCCTTCTGATGACCATTTTCGGTATTGTCGGTTTTGTTTTTGCTCGGCCCATCACCAGCCTGTTGGCAACATCAGGCATGGTAGCCATGATAATCGGTTTGGCGATCCAGATGAATATTTCCAATATCTTTTCGGGTCTAGCTATCAATATGGAGAGACCGTTCCGTACCGGGGATATTGTTAAAATCGGTAATAACCC
>JADFZS010000206.1 GCA_015232405.1 Magnetococcales bacterium
GCAAATGCCGGGGGAGATCCTGGAGCGTGCAGCCAGATAGGCAGGGCTGTGGGACAATTTCGCCGTTTGGCAGGGGTTGCAAGGCAGGTTGGCTCCCAGGGGGCTGTCGGCCCCCTCCTCGCTGCCGCCTTTCCCGATAGGGTGGCGTTGCTGCGTGATGGGCAGCACAACCGCTATCTGTTATCAGGGGGCCAGGGGTCGCGACTACCGGCCAACGATCCCTTGACCAGCAGCCAATGGCTGGTGGTGGCGCAGCTTGGTGCCGACAAGGTTGATGCCCGCATCCACCTGGCGGCCAAATTTTCCGAAGCCGAACTCAGGGAACATTTTTCCGAACAGGTTCTACAAAAATCCATGGTCTATTGGCACCCCCGGCAATCACGGGTTATGGCGGATAAACGCGAACAATTTGGTGCCATAACCTTGACTCTGCAACCTCTTGGCAGCCCCGACCCGGAGGCGGTACGCTCGGCAATGCTCACGGGGATAATAAACATGGGGCTGACCGTCCTGAATTTTAACAGGGAGTGTCATACCCTGCAGGCTCGGGTGGAGTTGATGGCAAAGATAGATGCGGCAGGTGGCTGGCCGGATTTGCAGGATAAAACCCTGCTGGCAACCCTGGAGCATTGGTTGGGGCCATATCTTGACGGCATAAGCAAAAGTGGACAGTTGCAACAGCTTGATATGGCAAATATTTTAAAAAATCAATTTTCCTGGTCCCAACTGCAGCAGTTGGAACGGGAGGTTCCCACCCACTATAAAGTGCCAAGCGGTTCAAACATCAGGCTGCAATATGGGTTGGCCCAACCACCAATATTGGCGGTCAAGGTGCAGGAGCTGTTTGGTCTGACCCAGACCCCGACCATCTGCCTTGGCCGCCTTCCCCTCACCCTCCACCTGTTAAGCCCCGCCCAGCGGCCATTGCAGGTTACCAGTGATCTGAAAAATTTTTGGCAGCAGACATGGCCAGAGGTCAGGAAGGAGATGCAGGGCCGCTATCCAAAACATTATTGGCCCCAAGATCCCTGGTCGGCCCAGGCAACCAGCCGCAGCAAACCACGCACAAAAAAATAAATTTTATGGAATCCCTCCGTCGCGACAGACCGCAAACAGCACCGATAACAAGGTTAAAAATGGCCACCGACAGACAACACACCAACATGTCTTTTGGTATCGGCGGTAGTGGTTTTATCCTGGAAAAAATCCAGGCTGTAGCCTGCTTTGACAAAGATATCATCATTTAAATATCCCTTAACAATAATAATTTATTCAGATCAAGAGAAAAAAACTTAATCTAGCAGCATGATGCCACGCTATATATATGTTGTTATGTATAAACACATGCAATCCATATACCATTCTCAACCACTTAATGATCAAATTTAACTTATTATTTGCGAGTTTTGATTCAAGCAATATCATTCTTTTTTAATGTTAATATTTGACAGAATGTTTATGTCATAAGCTTTAATATTTAGCAGTATCAGCATTGTTTGTATTGTTAATGTTCTATATAATTACAGATCTAAGATGATAATCAATAAGGAGGTAAGATAGATGGAATACAATATCAAAGATGGGTTGCAGATCCTAGATGAGGCACACGAGAAGCTTGTGGAGGCAGAGGAAACGGAAAAAGAAGCACTAATTCGTTTGCGAGGAATGACCAATTTAAGAGGGTTCCTCTTCATCGACTTGAGTCTATCCACCCAGATGAAAGCTAGTTATGCACGCCAACCACATCTTTGGCTCAAGCTTTATGACTGGTTTTACGAGTTTTATGGTCAGGCGATTCATGATAATGGAGGTTATGTACTAAAATTTATTGGCGATGCTCTGATGGGGGTTTTTGAGCCTGACAACCCATATGCCCGATGCGATGATGTTGAGATCAAACGCAGCGTATGTAACAAGATGCACAGCTTTGCCCGACAAGCATTTTCCATGGCGGATATGTATAACTCAAGATCTGGTCATAACGACCCTAAACTTAAAGTCAAGATTGCAATGGATGTGGGAGATGTTTACCTTTATCCACCACCTAACAAATTTTTACACCCTTCTGTGCGAGATGAAGCAGGACTAAGGGATTTTCTTGGCCTGCCTATAGATCGTTGTGCCCGAATATTGGGAAAAGCTGCTGCAGGTTGCCTGTTAACAAGTGAATATCTATACAACTATCTGGACCCAAATGTACAAAAAAACTGGAAGCGTCTTGGGCTTTACAAGCTTAAAGATGTAGGTCACACATTTCTCTTCGGTTTTGAGCAGACATCATGTGACATTCCTAATCAAGTGGTGTTCGACATACCAAACGGCAGCAAGAGTGTTATCTCTGCTGACAAACTCACTACTGCCTACCCTGTGAAATGGGACTACCCAGTTGAGAAAGGAAGGCTAACTCTTCTACCCTTGGACAATAAATCAAGGTGGCGATTGACAGATTCTGAGGGTCGGTTAATGCCAACAGGTGGCAGCCAAAATTCTGGAGAAACTGAAACTTTACTTAAAGAGGGAGAGCAGGCAGATTGGCGTCATACAACCGGTGCCAGACTAAATATCCAATGCCTCGCAAATCGACCTGAAATTCTCAAGATCTATCCTGAAAGCGATTCAACAGCCTACTATATTCAATCCATGTAGGTGTAGAATAATAATATTAAACATAAAAATTATGGACAATTAATATGAGTACAAAAAAAAATAAAGAGAGCCAGGAGATAGCAAAAAATGATACCAAAGCTAGGGTTGAGCAGTCGGATTTTGCTCAACAGGAAACTCTAATGGATAACGGGAAGCTACCGGAAGTGGTCAAACAACCATCAACAAAAGATAATACAGAGACAACACCCCATGATGTGGCTCTAACAAGCAACGCTCAGGGAGATTTGATTGGGAATAGCGTCAA
Organism: Magnetococcales bacterium; assembly: GCA_015232405.1. GTDB lineage: Bacteria > Pseudomonadota > Magnetococcia > Magnetococcales > JADFYX01. The sequence goes on from JADFZS010000206.1 coordinate 2,912, forward strand.
TAAAATTGGTGCATTGGTTGTAAGGAATCAGAAAACATTGGCAATGTCCGCTAAGGTTGGCAGTCTGTCCTCAAAGCCCGAGGAGGTGTATGCACCTAAATCCAAAGCGCAAGCAAGACAGGAAGCTCCTGGTACACAACTTACACCACCCAGAAGAGCAGCTAGCCAGCCTCCCAACCATTACCCTTGGCAGGTCACCCCTTTTGAGCTTGAGGATCGCTATGTATTCACCTTTGATGCGATTAGTGAAGATCCGTCAGCACTACTACCCGAGAAGTTGCCGACAAAACTGCATCATGCCATATCATCAAATATAATATGTCACCAAGGTGATAAAGCCGGCTCCCAGTCTACAAGTGATACTGGTATGCAAAACATGACTCAACATGATATTGCGCAAAACCATCTTCACCTACCAATGATTGGTTCTGGATCATATGGATTGGTTTTTCAGGGGATTGATAAGCATAATGGGCGTTCTATTGCCATAAAAATGATAGACAGTGATAATAGAAAAACACCTTACGATGTCTACTCACAGGAAACCCATTTCAAGGTGGAACTCAACAAGTTGCGAAAATTAGTCAATGTTCCATGCGTTCTGCAATTGGAACGAGAAATTGAATTTGGAGTAGAGCCAGAAAAGATCCATATACTTAAGAAAAATCAAGACCTCAATCATCAGCCACAAACCGGAGATGGTAGACAGTTTTTCTTTTATCAATATTTGACAGTCTCTCCCGAAGAGTTGGATGGTTCAACTAACGATTTTAAGCAATTGGTTAAGATTATCGCTGGAAACAGTCAAGATGATGATGTTGCCTTTTTAAATGAGAAGCTAAAAACGCATAATATAAATACAGAAATTACGCAAGATAAAAAAGACCGCGCGCGTATTGTTTTGCGTGCCATGATTGAACAAAAGATTGGATCCCATATTCTTCTGAATGGTGCATTGTTATTGATTACAGCGTTTTATACGCAACAGCTAAAACAGTATGTGGATTCATTGACATTCGCCACAAATGCCCGTAGTGCTGAAAAATACAGAGAGGTCAGGCCTAAATTAAGAGAATGTTTCAAGATTCTCAGGGATGTAGCAAAAGGACTAAAATATTTACACTATAATAAATACATACACTATGATATCTGCCCCTATAATATTATGCATAACGTCCAGCACCAAACATTGGAAGCAGATCAACTTCAGGTATGCATTAATCCAGAAATAAGATCTATCAGTGATGTTCAGGCATGTATCATAGATATCGGAACTGTCGAAGGCCTGACCGAAAAAGAGGTAGATGGGTCAATGACATTTTTGTTTTCCGATAGTGCTAAACGCCAGTACCGAAACCGCAAAGGCTATACGCTTCCAGAATACCAAAAAAGAGAGACCGACATTCCTGAAGATTTTGTTGTTGATGTTACCTGGAAAGCTAACAGTGAGCCGGGCAGCACCGGCAAAGATCTCATGATTCGTATCATTCAAAAAACAGATCTTTCCACCTCAAATTATGTAAGTAGCTATATAATGGAGCAGATGGAGGGGGTTAGGTTTGATGAAGAGGCAGATACCACTTGTGATATAAATGATAACCAGGAATTTACCCATTATAAGGAACATGATGTCATAATTTGCGAGAATGAGTTCCATTTTCGACTAGCATCAGAACAGGATACAGATGGGTGGCACAAGGTTAAGGATGTGTTCCAGATTTTGCCCCAACTAGGCACTTTTATCAGTACAGATGTAAAAGATAGAATTTGGAATGACGATGGTTATGTGAAAACATCCTCAGCATGGAGTAATATTGACAGCGATATATGGCGGTGCAATCAAAAGTTGACTTCACAGCGATTTATAGGTATGGCTGCCGACCTCTATTCCTTTGGTAAGTTAATGATCTATCTGTTGTTCAATGTAGGGGAAAAGAGACTGGTCAAAATGGTCCCTGACCAATATGCAGGACTGAACTCCAAATTCAAGGATCATTTTCATTTTGAAAGCATCGTAACAAGGGCCAAGAGGTATAATCTTGAAAGATTTCTTGAGATCGCTCTAAAATGTCTTTTCATTGTACCAGATGGAACTGGAAGTGATCCCTCTATATCGCAAACCTATATAAAGGATGTCCGTCAAGTATGTGTGACACCAACTTTGTGCATGGTTCATGATCTGGAGCAGGCCTATGAAGAATATATTGCCCTGGAACGCAACAACACGATCAGAGAGGACTTTAGAAATACCAACGAGAAGCTGATTGAGTTGGAACGAGAGTTAAAGCAACTCAAGTCAGAAGGAATAATTAATGTCAATGAAAAGATAGTTTTAGCTTCTCAACAACAAAAAGAAGCGTTAAAAGATGCGCAAAGCAAATTACGAACCAATGCAACAACTATTCAAGAACTGAATAATGAATTGGCAAAGACTCAACAGCAGGCGGATGAAGCTGAGGAAAAATATGTTCGATTGTACAAGGCATCCCAAAAAGAAAGGGACCAGTTAATAGGCGTTACCTCCAAGCTACAAGAAATTGATATAGCTATTAGCAAGCTGCCGGACCCGACAGTTTGGAGTGAAAATTCAATTCAACGAATTAATCAGGTAATTGATGAAATTACTATGTTTCGTGAGTGGCTTCATCAGTGGAAGGATCTGGGCAATACTTCTATGGCCCCTGGGAAGCCTGTTGAAGCCATAAAAAAATTATTAAAAAATACCCAAGATGACCACAACACGCTCAAAAGGATATCCGATAAGCTATCAATAACAGGCCGAGAAGATCCAGAAGTTGTTATCAGCAACTTGAAAGAAAATTATGACAGGATAATCGTGGGTTGGAATAAAGTATTAGATCAAATCAACAATACAAATAAATCCCCAGGAACGTTGCAAGCAAAAAGAGCATTATCAAATTTGATGACCAATCTAGAAAAAATTCGAGATGAAGATATTTTGAGTCATAAGACAAATGTGTAGCCAATATTGGCCGGGGCTCCACCGCCCCGGCCAATTTGAGACGTGAAGTGACTTGTTGTTCTATAATAGGTGTAACTCACTATATAGCCAGCTAAATTGTAAAATATTTTGCTGTGTTATGATGTGTTTATACAATATTATCAAATAGTTGGCCATGAGTGCGTTGGGCGTTTTTTTCCGCCATCCAAAAAAGCCCAACAATTGGCTTATTGTGGACCCAAACAGTTAAAAATGGCCACCGACAGACAACACACCAACATGTCTTTTGGTATCAGCGGTAGTGGTTTTATCCTGGAAAAAATCCAGGCTGTAGCCTGCTTTGACAAAGATATCATCATTTAAATATCTTTGTACGCCGGTGTGGATGTTACCGTTATGTTCATCTTGCAGATTTAGCACCACCATACCCCCTTTATGTACCGCCATGGACTCCTCACCTATCCAGCCCCCAAGCTCATATTTCCAATAGGGTATTGAATAGTTAATGTCAAGACCGGCAGATAGATAGTGATCCTGCATGTTAAAATCGTCGGCATCCATGGGGTGGATATAGTTGGCTTTGGCTGTAAAATATACCGAACCCTCTTTATAAAATCTGCCCCCGCCAAATCCAGCCTCAACAGTCGCTTGGCCTACGTTTAAAGCTTTGGGTTGAAACCTGGAATAGCGGGAATAATAAAATTCGCTGCCTATGTGCCAGTTATTATCATCATAAATTTTGCCACCACCAAAAAAGACCATACCATTGTTGGTCGAGCTATCGCTGGAGTTGATATAGTGAACTCCACCCCGAAGGTTGGCCTGATTGCTGATGTATTTGGTATAGGCGATGGCAAAGTTGGCCTGTTTGAGATCTTTTGTTGTATCAGCTTTATAGTCTATGCCGGATAGGGAAACATCCATCTCCACCATGGACTCTTTGGTTGGCACAGAAACATAGACCCCGGCGGACAATCCGGCATTACGACTTGAACCTTTGTCATAAGAGAGTGCTGCGACATAGGGGATCATGGTGGATTTTAATTTGGCCGGAACTTTGGGTTTTGTCGGCGGCAAAACCGGTTTGCCCGATGGTTTGGCCATTCTGGGGGTGGTCTGATTCAAGCTTAAATAGGGATTGTTGCCGCTGGCCTTGGGTTGTGGGGCTGGAGCCTTATATTGCAAATATTGTGATGAAGTGGCTGCTCCCAAGGGTTGCGATGGGTTTCCCGCCCCGCCATATATGGTGGCAGCAGATGCTTGTGTATCATTGGTTTGCTTGCCAAAATTGTTATTCCCCTTTGGGGTTTTGTTATAGTTGTAAGGATATGCGTTTGGCGAGTTAAACACATTTCCCTGAGCTTGTAGCTCTGCTGGCATTAACAAAACGGAACAACAGATTATAAACCTCTTCATCGGATACACCCTTATAGTACACCATTTAATTGCAAAACCGACCTTGCCACCAGT
>JADFZS010000207.1 GCA_015232405.1 Magnetococcales bacterium
TTTAAAAAATATCCAGTAATACTCCCCCAATTTTCAAGAACCCAGCCATATATTAAAATATGCAATAGGTAAGAGTAACAGAAAAACCCATAAAAGCTCAATCACCCCTCATCATGTTTTTTCCAACAAACCCACATCTTTGTACAATCATTAAAGATTTTTTTTACCAGTTGCAAAACTGATATCTGCCACAACTTGCAGTACAGAAGAGTCCAACCCCTTACCCCCGTCCAGCCAGATTATATCCGCCCCTCTCTTTACCATACGGCGAAACCAGGTATCCTGACGTTTAGCAAATTTATGTATGGCTTGGTTTAATTTGTCAAACATTGTCTTGTGGTCTATCTGACCATGTAACATTTGACATATATAACGGTATTCCAAACCGTAAAACAGCAATCGCTCCGCTGAAACACCGGATGCCAACAGCCCCTCAACCTCCTCTATCATCCCCTCTTTCAACCTCTGCTCCAAACGCAGGGTAATACGTTGACGTAAAACTGCTCGCTCCCAACGAATACCCAACAGCAGAGCATCAATAGATGGTGGTGGCGGCAATCTGTCCAGTAGGGGCTTCTCCCCCTCGGCAATCTCAATAGCCCTTATTAATCGCTCTTGGTCAAGTTGATCAGTTACATTGTGCTGAACAGGTCTGGCAACCTTAAGGCGTTGGTTCAACTCCTCCATTGAGAGTTTGGCAAGCTGTTCTCGCAACTCCTGGTTTTGGGGCACAGGAACCAATCGATAACCACCCAGAAGTGAATCCAGATAAAGCCCACTGCCACCAACCAATATCGGTAGTGCATCACGTTTGCGGATATCTTCAACACATTGATAGGCGAGGCGTTGATAGTCAAATATATTGAACTCCTCCCCCGGCTCCACAATATCAATCATATGGTATGGAATCTGACCATATTCACCAATATCTTTGCCAGTACCGATGTCCATTCGTAAATAGACCTGCCTGGAATCAGCAGAGATAATCTCTCCCCCCAGCTTTTGGGCCAGCATTACCCCCAACTGGGTTTTTCCCGAAGCGGTAGGACCAACAACGGCCAAGAGGTTTTTCATCTGTCCGGGCGTTGTAATACGGATGGGGCGATCAGCAGATAGAGAGCAACAGGAGGCAACAGGGCAATCAGCAGCTGCTCACGCAGAAGTTTATGTTGCTTTCTGAAGAGAGAGACCATAACCCTGCCGATACCAAATTGAAACCAAAGCAGTGAGCATAAAAACCACATCTCCTGCCAACTACCTCCCCCACTAACGCGAAAATGCTCATTGATAATGGCTAAACTCAAACCACCCCAGACGATGGCAGCTATCCACCATCTGCGAACCCCTAATTGTCCCCTACTCATCGGGGTTTTATCCCAACTGCAACACCAAAAGATCCGCGAGATACCGCTCTTGCTCCCCGTTTTGTTGTGGTTGTGCTCCTCTCTTTTCCAATTAGGTTTTCATCTCTTTTTGTTACGGTTGCCAAATTATCATCTTCCACCCCAACACCCAGTTCATCCATACGGGCAAGCAGGGCAGCTATCTGTTGTTGGGGATGACGACGACCACGAATTGTTCTGGTTCCGGCAATGGCTATAATCTCCAAATCGTTAAACCCTGCCTCTTTAAAACGTGAAATTGCCTCAAAACGCAGATCACTAAAACGGTATGTCTTCATTCGGGCTGTTATCAGTACCTGGCGAAAAATTCTATCTATAGCATAGGGCTTTCTGCTCTCATAACGGCCCAACTCCCCATAAAAAATCAGCTTCACATCATCCGGGCGATTCTCTTGGTTCATGGCTTCGGCAAAAAGTTTAACCGCTTTTTGGGTCAGAGGAACTGTACGGGGTGCTCTACTTGGGGTTCTAGGTACGATCACTATCCGTTTTTGCAGATCAACATCTTCGTATTTTAAAACTAGAATTTCACTTTTTTTCAATGCTGTACTCAGGGCGATGCGGACCACCAGCCCCAAAAATGGATTGCTAAGTCTATCACAGGCAGCCAGCAACCGCATCTGCTCCCCATCCCTAAGACGGCGGTCGCGTCTGTGGCTTCTGGCTGTACTGCCAAGATTATTAACCGGGTTTACATCAATCCCCAACTGCCAATTTGCAATGGCGTGCTCAAACAGAGCAGATAAAAAAACAAAATCTTTCTCAACGGTGGAGGCAGAAGCTCCCTTGAGACGTTTTTGTCGATATGAGTCTAAAAGAAGAGGAGTAATTACGTTTAAAGCTGTATCACCCCCCACCCCTTTTTTTACAGTACGTGCCAGACGTTCATGGCGGGCTATACTCTGGGGTGATAGTTTTTGTGACACCTCAGCCAAGTAGCGATTTAAAGCTACCCCAAGGGTAATTTCTTCATTATCTTCAAGGGTCATAGGCTTCACATTTCAACAGTGTTTTATATTCACATAAGCAAGTATATCACAACTCCGCCAGAAGCTAACCAAAGATTGGTAATGTTGCTGACAACAATGTTTAAAACCGCGGCCATACCAAGATTTCGCCGTAATAACGCCAAAACAGATTTAAATTCCGGCCAGCTGGTTAAAATGGATAATACCACAAACCCGATTACCCCTTTGGGTACATGGGAAGCTTCCGAAGCATAGCCCACCACCGGATCGAGAAAATAACCTGATGCCACCAATATAAAAAGTGAAGGCCACAACCACCATTTGGCAACTGCAAGCTCTTCTTCCTCTTCGCCATCATCTTCTGCAGGACGTTTATAAAACAGCAACGATGAAGATGGAATCAATATCAACACCCATAACCAATATTGCTCCGGTGTAATGAGATAAAAACCTCCTGCCAAAGCTATAGTTACCAGCATGGTCACTGTAAAATAGATGGGAGCCACCCGAAAAACCAACCCCAATCGTCCAACCAATAGCGCAGCTACCATCAACAAAATTGGGTTCATATAGTTGGACCCCAAAGGTGTTGACGAAGCAAATAGAATATCTCCAGTCACCAGACCAACAATTACCACCAACGCCTCTGGACCGTTGGTTAAAAACCCTGTTAGCGTGCCGATACCAGGGGTGTTTTTCAGGGTTTCAATCATTATCTCAATGGAGGAGCCAACCAAAAACATGATAAACACCACAGCCAACGCTCCCCAAAGGGATGCGATCATATCGCCATCAAACATATAGGCAGCCCCACAAAAAAACAGGGCGGTCAAAAGCCATGAAATCATATCCACCAGCTGGATGGAATCAGCTATAAAACGTTTCATTAAAAAAAAACTCCAAACTTTCTTTTTATTATTCAACAACTGCTGTTTCTAGGTTTATGGGTAAGATATTTTTGTAAGATAAAGACCAGTTGCCGGAGCCATAGGACCAGCCATGTTTCTATCCCTACTTTGCAATATCTCTTTTATATATCCAGGGGGCCAATCTCCCAGACCAACTTTTACCAAGCTTCCAACTATATTACGAACCATATGGTATAAAAAAGCGTTAGCACCAATGGTTATGTTTAATATATCTGCCTGCTTATCAAGCTCCAAAACCGACAGTGAGCGCACCGGGGTTGATGCAGAACAGGAAGAGGCACGAAACGCAGAGAAATCATGGGTTCCTATCAGGTGGGCAGAAGCCTTAACCATAGCCCCTATATCAAGTACTCTGGGATGATGCCAAACCCTGTCGCGCTCTAAAGCTGGAGGCTGTGGGCGTAAAAAAATTTTATAACAATATTCGCGATAAAAGGCAGAATAACGGGCATGGAAATCAGAATCAACTTGTTGGGCAGACAAAACTGTAAGCCCGGGAGGAGTCAATGAGTTTAAAGCCCGAACAATATCTCGTACCGGTCTATCTTTGGGGGTATCAAAGTGGGCCACCTGTGCAGTTGCATGTACTCCAGCATCCGTACGCCCAGCACCAATCAAGGTTATCTGGTGACTAAAAAGCCTCTTTAAAGCGACCTCTAGTGCCCCCTGCACAGTCTGTGCTGTAGGTTGGATCTGCCAGCCGGAAAAAAGCCCACCATCATATTCCAATAACAGTCGAAAACGAGACACCTGACAACCAATCCCAAAATAAATTCAGGTTAGCCTACCAGTCAAGCAGCCGAAAGTTAAAACTGCCACTGTAATAGGTTTTATTCCAAAAAAAATGCTAATCTACTGACATCTACAAAGATAAGACAGACCACCCCACAGCCATTTATTACCAAGCTTAAAAAATTATAATAAACGGCAAAAACCAGCTTAACTACATCAATAGCATAATGTTATGATTGCGCAGCGGCTTTTTTAGCCTTGGCTGCTGCAACTTTAGCCTTTATAGCGGCAATTTTAGCAGCTTTATCGTCAGCGGCTGGAGCTTCAGCAGTATCGGCTCCATCAGCAGCGGCGGCTTTTTTGGCCTTGGCTGCTGCAACTTTAGCCTTCACAGCGGCAATTTTCGCTGCCTTGTCATCAGCGGCTGGAGCTTCGGCGGCTTGGGCAGGAGCGGTTCCACCAGCGGCTGCTGCTTTTTTGGCTTTGGCTGCTGCTACTTTAGCCTTCATCGCGGCAATTTTAGCTGCCTTGTCATCAGCTGCTGGAGCATCAGCAGAATCAGCACCACCAGCAGCGGCGGCTTTTTTGGCTTTGGCTGCTGCTACTTTGGCCTTCATCGCAGCTACTTTATCACCAGGGGCAGCAGAGCCTGAATCTGAAGCGGCTTTAGCTGGCGGTTTTTTTGCCGGACGGGCCTTTTTAACTGGCTTGCCCAATGCAGGCCGATATATTTCCACCCGCTCACCATCCACCAAAACCCGATCACCATCAACTATTTTACCCCAAACACCAAATTTGGTTTTAGCCGGGTCAATACCGTCAAATTTATCTAATATACCTGACTTTTCCACAGCTTGTTGTGCTGTACAACCTTCGTCCAGGTCAATATTCATAACCAACTGTTTTTTTGCTTCAGCATATGCTACAGCTACTTTCATGAACCGAATCTCCTAATCGAAATATCCTAATAATCGTAGTTAAGGGCGAATGCAAAGGTAGGACTTTAATTTCTCAATCAATCAAATAGCAGCCCCAACATTTTAGTGGAGTAGTTGAGACCCATATCAGATTTTTTTACCTATTTGCAAAACACTCAAGTGTCAACCACCGTATCTAGGATTAAGTTGTACACAATCAAATATTCTTTTTACAAGCAGATCATTTGCCACAGGATAATAGTCACATTAACGCCTTTCTTTCAACTGACAAAGCCTTTATAGTCATATACGGCATTTAATGAAAGTGAAAATAAAATAGGCACGTATTTGTTGTAACACACTGTTACACATGTTTTTTTAATACAACAAAGTTGCCATACACTATTGCCCTGTTTGCTAAGTATATTGTTTAAAATGTAGTTAAACAGGCCATGCGTCAGCTTTTGCATTGCCACTAACGGTATAACAAGGATATTTTATTGTGCATAAAATATCTTGTCAACCATGTGATATACATTGAAATTTAGTGAAAGTTAGCATATAAATCCACAATGCTTAATTGATAACCGGATTTTATTTAACAATAACGCCCTGTTAACCTTTCAAAGCTACATATATTGATCTTAGTTGTTCTATGGTCACCTTTGGGTAATTGGCTAGTTCTTGAATTTATGGATAGGTAAAGTCTTATGAAAATTTATTCACTGTACAATATTAAAGGTGGCGTAGGCAAAACCACCACAGCTGTAAATTTAGCTTATCTTTCTGCTGCAGCTGGTGCCCGTTCCATGATATGGGATCTGGACCCCCAAGGTGGTACAAGTTACTACCTATGTGTAAAACCCAAAATCAAAGGTGGGGCAAAGGGGCTTATCAGACAAAAGCCTCAGTTTGACAACCTTTTAAAAATGACCGGTTATCCCAACCTGGATTTGCTCCCTGCCGATATCTCATATCGCAATATGGATCACTACCTCCATCAAGAGATTAAACCGGACCGTGGCCTCCATAAAATTCTGCGCCCTTTGCGTAACCGCTACGACAACATTTTTCTAGACTGTCCTCCTGGGCTGACCACTCTTACAGAAAATGTATTTAAAATATCAGACGTACTGTTGGTTCCCCTCATTCCCACCCCTCTATCACTTAGAGCTTACAACAGACTGGTGCAGTTTTTGGTAAAACGGCGGACTAAAAAGCTACAGGTTATTCCATTTTTCAACATGGTTAACTCCAGCAAACCCATCCATCGTATTGTCACCAAAAATGTCCATGAAAAGCATCCGATATTTTTGCGTAGTACCATTCCAGAATCAACCACAATAGAGGCAATGGGTATAAAACGATCACCTATCTTCACCTATGCCCGTGAATCAGAAGAGGCAGGAAATTTCCAAGATCTTTGGAAAGATATTCAACAACGAGAAAAGAGCACAAAAAAGAAGAAAAAGAAGAAAGCTTAAAAAGCAAAAAATCTAACCCAGGAAGCAGCAGTTATGTTTCCTGGGTTATAAAAACAAAATACCCACCTAGCAAAACCACTATAAAAATCCGTTTCCCCACCAAACAACTCCCCTGTCTAAATCTGTATGAGTGGAATTTTACTATGAATTGTTCTGGCAATGATGTCCGGCTTGGGTGAAGAAGATGTTAAACGGTTGCCGCCAATGGTTGCCCTTGACCTTCTGAATGTTTGTGTTGAGATCAACATACAAAGCCAGGAGATGCTTGTAAAAAAGTTGCACACCCTGGCGGAGGGACTGACCAATCTGATCAGGGGGGGGCAGGAACAGCTTTAAAAAAAACCGTCCAAACCTTAATTAGTGCGGGCCATTCATGGGAAGCGATCAAGAAATACTCTATTGCTGAAGTGACTGTTTTCTTGCGGGTAATCCAGGAGGCTGAACTAGAAAAACAAAAAAACCGAATTTTTGGGGCTTGGTTGAGTAAGAATGCGGATAGGAAAGAGCTTGAAAAAACGTTATTGAGGCTTTAACGAAAGCATTTCAATTGTGGTATCCGATGGTTAGCCTGATATTCTAAAGCAAAGGGAAAAAAAGTATCGCCATTAATGCCAATACATAAAGCTCAACAATTCCACGGTTGACAACTTTGAGATCCGTTGGTTTTGAAAATCGGGCTGTATAGTATCTTTTGAACAAAATGAAAGATACGTAAAATATTGATGAAAGTGTAAACAAACTAACCCATTTATTCGTAATTATCGAATCGCTTGGCAAAAAAGCAGACTTTTTTATGCCTGCAAACCCCCAGTTCAAAAGAAAAAACAGGACGGCACTTAGTATGGCGCAGGAGAGACTTATGTAATTTCTGTCAAAGCATCTAATATCTTTTATCAAATGGTAGTTTTT
>JADFZS010000208.1 GCA_015232405.1 Magnetococcales bacterium
TGCTCAATGTGCGGCCCCAGGTTTTGTGCCTATAAACTTTCCCAGGAGGTGGCTGAAAAGTCCAAAAACATAGCCAAAAAACTCCTCCCCGCCCACTGCCCGGAAACCACACCCAAGGTGGCATAGCATAAAATTTTAAAAACACCATTTTTTTCAACAAAAACCGCAGGAGCCGCAAAGGCCCTTGCGGTTTTTTTATTTGCAACGTGGGCCAATAGATAAAATATTGATTTACCGTTTTGGGAGCTTTGCAAGAATTTTAATCCGATACTCAGGCAAAAGAAATTATGAAGCATTTTTTTTCTTTTTCCCGTACTGAGGGCGTTCAACCCACATACCACCCTGTGAGGTTCTAGTCTTTTATATTCCTCGGAATTTAAGCCTACTTATCCAGTGATAAAAAAAATATCAACGAATTTCTACTGTTTTTTCCTTACTGGTTTCGGACCATTTTTCCTTGATTTCCAAAATGGAGTCCAATCGATCGAAGAACAAAGGAGTCAGATTTGGATCAAAATGGGTTCCAGAATCTTGCTTCATGACTTCAACAGTTTTTTCAACGCTCCAGGCATCTTTATAGGGTCTGGCCGTAGTTAATGCGTCAAAAACATCAGCTATAGCAATAATTCTTCCCTCAATTGGGATTGCCTCTCCCTTCAACCCACGTGGGTAACCACTTCCATCCCATTTTTCGTGATGGGTCAGGGCAACAATTTTGGCAACCTTGAGAACTTCCGCTTCATGAACGCCAATAATACCTGCACCGATTCCAGGATGTTTCCGCATTACACTCCACTCTTCGTTATCCAGAGACCCTGGTTTCAAGAGAATTCTATCAGGAATACCAATCTTGCCAATATCGTGCATAGGGGCAGCCTGAAGGATGATCTCAGCCTTATCGGTCGAAAATCCTGCTGCCAAGGCTAAAATGCGCGAATAATGGCTCATACGAATAACATGTAGGCCGGTTTCGTTATCCTTGTACTCTGCAGCACGTCCCAGACGCTGGATAATCTGTAACCTGGTCTCAACCAACTCTTGAGTCCTCTCACGGACTTTTCTATCCAATATTTGGTTTTGTTCGGCTAGCTCTTTTTTGGCCTTTACCAACTGTAGATGGGTATTGACTCGGGATTGGACCACAGCTGGGCTGAATGGTTTGGTGATATAATCCACCGCACCGACGGCAAAGCCGGTGGTTTCATCTGTGACCTCCTGCTTTGCTGTGATGAATATCACTGGGATCTCTGCTGTATTGGGATCTTCCTTCAGTCGTTTACAGACTGTGTAACCATCCAAACCCGGCATCATGACATCCAACAGAATCAAGTCGGGGTTGGTTTCTGGAATGTCCTCCAGTGCCGTCTCACCATCCAATGCAACGCTTATGTCATAGCGAGATGACAGGGTCTCCATTAATACGTCAATATTTGACGGGGTATCGTCGACTACAAATATGCGTGCCTGGTCTTGATTGCTCATGATTTGGAATCCATTCGGGTTGAAAGTTGTGTCAATATCTCAGAAAGTATGGCGCCAGCCTCCCTCAGTCGATAGGTTTGAACCATCTTAGTCAGTTTTTCAACTTGAATCTGGACGAAACCTGGCAGCATGAAAGAGTTCAGTTCATCCAAAATTTCCCGGCTTTTTTGTGGATCTCGTGCTTTGATCGGAACTTTCAAACTAACTGCCATATCATATAACTTCGAAAGATCGATTTCAGAAGCTTTTTCGCTTCGAACTGATTGAGACTCTGATTCAAAGATTGTGCTGCTTTGAATATTGTTGATCAAATCTAGAATGTGCACTTGCAAATGGTCGAGCATTTCATCCAGTTGTTCCTGGGGTGCATCTGAGTTGTCTAACATATTTTCAACTTCTAGAGCATATTTTTGTAGACCTCCTGCACTAATACTTCCCGCCAAACCTTTGAGGGTATGGGCCTGGCGAACAGCGTTTCCACGTTGACCATCATTCAATGCCTGCCGTATCCGATCCACCACATTTTTCTGATCGTTGCAAAAATCAACAAGCAGTTTGCGCAACAGATCTTGACTTCCTGCGGCCCGTTGCAGAGCTATCTGCATATTCATTCCAGAAATCGATGGTATGGCCCCCTTGGCTTGCATGTCTTCTTCAACTCCTAACTCAACGATATCACCTTGGCCAATCCAGCGGTTTAAAGTCTGGTAAAGTTCCATGGGGTCTATGGGCTTGGTCACATGATCGATCATACCTGCTTCAATGCTTTTTTCCCTGTCAGCAGACATGGCACTGGCCGACAGAGCTATAATTGGCAGCTTTTTGCCCAGATCTTGACGCAGCCGACGTGTGGCTTCAAAACCGTCCATGACTGGCATTTGAATATCCATTAAGACGGCATCATAGTTGTTTTGTTGAATTTTTTGGATGGCAATTTGTCCATTTTGGGCCACATCGGATGTTACGTTGATCATATCCAGCAACTCAAAGGCGATCTGCTGGTTTACCTTGTTGTCTTCCACTATCAAAATATGACGACCACCCAGCATTTTGGAATATGCCGCTCCCCCTCCGACAGAGAGCGCACTTTGAGTATTCCTGCCCCTGTGAGCTTTTCTGCCAAGAAGAATTGAAGCAAAGGCACCAAACAGAGTTGAAAATGTGACCGGCTTTAAAAGATGATGCACATTTGTCGTTTTTTCTAACTCCAATACCGAGCCATATTGATCACCATGCGGCAGCAGAACCAAAAATGGCAGTTGAAGATTGCTGAAATGATGACGGATGGTTTCAATTGTGTTCAGAAAGTGGGTTGGCCTAAAACCGGGATCCCAGATAACCAGACGGGCTTTCGCAGCTATGGAATCTGCAAGTAGAGCGTCGTCATTGTCATAAACAACCGGTTTTGTCTGCATGCTGATCAACATATCAGTAAAGGCATCTCTGTTCAGTCCCGGTCGAGAGATCAGAAGGACCGGAATATCATGCAACTCCTTAAACGTTGGCGATACAGCTACCGAATCACTGTCAAAGTTGACCAGAATTGAAAAGTCAAATCGGCTGCCTTGCCCCGGTTCGCTCTCCACGTCGATTTTTCCGCCCATCAACTCGATTAACTGTTTGCTGATGGTTAGACCTAGCCCGGTCCCTCCAAATTTTCTGGTAATTGAGGTATCGGCTTGGGAAAAGGCTGAAAAAAGGTTTTTCACCTGTTGGGCACTCATACCGATCCCTGAATCAATGATGGCAAAATGAATTCGTAACTGCTCTCCCTCCATATCGCCCTTTTCAATCTGCAACAGAATCTCACCCTGCTCGGTAAATTTAACCGCATTACCTACCAGGTTGAGCAGAATTTGATTTAACCTTAAAGAATCTCCAAAGAGGCGCTCAGGAATGTCGAGGGTCCGAGTAATGATTAGCTCCAGATTCTTCTCATGGGCCTTCAGGGCGACAAGTGAAGTGAGATTTTCCAAAACCTCATCCAGCTTGAACAAGGTCTTCTCGATCTCAAGCTTTCCCGCCTCAATTTTTGAAAAGTCCAGAATATCGTTGATAATCCTTAAAAGAGATTGCCCTGCTTGATGGATTTTAGATAAATAGCCTGACTGTTGTTCTTCTCGGCTTTGAACCATGGCCAGATGACTCAACCCGATAATGGCGTTCATCGGTGTGCGAATTTCATGGCTCATATTTGCCAGAAAATCACCTTTAGCCTGGTTGGCCTGTTCCGCCTTGGCCTTAGCGTCGGCCAACTCTGCCAAAATAATGTTGCGTTCAGTGACGTCGCGACCCATAGCGGTAAAATATCGCTTGCCTTGGGTAATCCACGTTGATAGCACTACCTCAAGCTGGATCTGAGTACCATCCTTGCAGATGGCTGGCAGATCCAGAGTTTTTCCCTGATGCTGTAAAACACCGGTTTCAACCGCTTTTTCCAGTCCTACCTTATGACTCGTCATAAGAGATTTGGGAATGACTGCATCCAGGGTAATGCCTATCACCTCATCCTCTTTATAACCAAAAGTTTTGGTAGCAGCCTGATTCCAGAATGTGATCTGGCCGTCCTCATTGATAGTAATAATTGCTTCATGAGCTGTACTGGCCACCTGCCGAAACCGTTCTTCACTTTCGCGCAGTGCCGTTTCAGCCTGTTTTCTCTCAGTAATATCTTGGAACACTATTACGGACCCCTGCAGAACTTCGTTTATATAGAGGGGAATGGCCACAACAGAGGCATCAAAAGATTGACCGTTCTTTCTTATAAATCGTTCATCATCAGAGCGGTAGGCTTCCTTGGGTTTGCGTTGCTTGAAAAGCATGCACTCGTGGGTTGGAACCTCTCTACCCGGCTGGTCATGTTCATGGATCAGCCTATGGATGTCTTGGCCGATCAGTGAACTTGACTCACTGCCCAGCAGCCTCTCACCCTCAGGATTGATAAAGGTGCATCGGCCATATGTGTCCAGTGATAAGACCCCCTCTCCGATGGTGTTAGCAATAGCCTCGATAAATCTTCGGCTACGTTCCGCCTCTGCCTCCTGGTGCTTTTGAGAGGTGATATTGGTTCGGATGGAAATGTACTGGAATGGTTTTCCATCATCATCCAAAAACGGCACAATGGTGGAGTTTACCCAATATTGGCTACCATCTTTCGCCTTGTTTTTTATATCGCCATGCCACACCTTCCCGGAGGCAATGGTTTTCCACAACGTTGCAAAAAATGCCTCGTCATGTTCTTCCGAGCTAACGATGCGGTGGTTGGCACCCAACAGATCTTCCTGTGAGTATCCACTTATACTGCAAAATTTTTCGTTAGCATATGTGATGTTCCCCTTACTGTCTGCAATGCTGACAATGGAGTGGTGATCCAGAGCCTCCTTAAAAAAATGGAGTTCTTTGAAGGTCTTCTTAAGTCTATTTGCTTGTACACTCAGTTCAGCGAAGGCTAACTGGTTTCTGTTGACCAGCCAAAGAATCACCGAAAAGGCGGAGATGAATGAAAAGACGATAAAGCCGATGATATAGGCCAGCCCCAGGCGGTTATTTGAACTGATTCGACCTATGGGCATGCTGACCACCTGAAGTCCGCGTATTTCACCGATCCTCCAATCCTGCTTAGGGGAATCGGGATGGCTGTTGTGGCAAGAGACACAAGCTTTCTTCATTCGAATCGGAGAGGCGTAAAAGAGTATGTCCTGATCGCCCTGCCTGGCAATCTCCGTATACTGGTCGGAACTGGTTTGGTGAAGATTGACCAATGCATTTTCCATGGCTGGCGATAGTTTCTGATCCTTACGCCAGGGGAATGGATACCGGCTAACTATATCTATGTGGAGGTTCTCTTCTAGGCGGCTGATCTTTTTGGCTAGATCGATAGTCATTGTGGCAGGAATGGGAATGGTATGTCTTTTTTCCTTATAGTCGTGGCTGACTTCCACATCAGTACCGTGAACTTTTTCAAGGATCTCCTTTGTATAGAAGTTTCGAAATGTAGTGATGGCACGAGAATAGGATTTAGCTGCCTCTTTCAGGGCAGCTTGTTCGATGTTTCTTGTGTGCCAATAGGCCAGATAGACCAACGTACCACCAGTGAACAGGGCTGCAATGAACAAATAGAAGGAAGCTTTTGCTGAAAAACCTTGGCTTAGCAACGGAACTCTCCCATATGAGGTTTGCTCGGCAGATTATATTGAAACTGGATGGGAGTCATTTCATTTTGTCTCCTGTTTGCTCAACCGGAGTGCCACCTGAAGTTGCGTGGTATAGCTGGCAAAACGCCAGACAATCATGGCGACGACAAAGAGAATGGTACACAGGGACGGAATAAGTTCAGTTTTGACTTGGGTAATGAGCTCATCAGCAAATTGAACGACTAAGGATCGGTCGGTGTAGATCTCTGCAACGCCGATAATCTCCTGGTCTTTGTCCAATATCGGAATATAGCTTGCAACCAGATCTCGCTCAAAAACATCCCCATCCAGGGCTGAAAATTTTCCCCGGTGGGTAATCTTGCTGACCAACCGCCCCTTTGACGCGGAATCGAAACCAGCCGTTCCCCTCTTATTATCGCCAATTTGAGAAAAGTGACTGGAATAGAGAGTAATGCCGTGAATGTTGTATATTTTTACCTTTAGGATGTCAGTTCCCAGCATAAACTGCCTGACTCTTTGATCGACACGTTTTAATTCCTCCTTGTCGAGAGCCGTCTTAATGTTGTCGGGTCGGTAGTCCAATTTAAGATCACGATGTAGTTCGGGATAGACTTCGTTGACGAAAATCTGAGTGACTGCGGCATTTCCCGCCTGAGTCGTTTCGGTAATCGCAGCAGTTATAGAGCTTTGGACCGATTTGGTAATGATGAAATAGACAGCAATGATCACCGCCAGATTCATAAAAAGAAACAGATAAGGAAACTTCAGGGAGTTTTCCGAACTTTCTACCTTTAATATCATTATATTTCCTCTTGATTGAAAGTTCTTAATACCAATCACCTATCTGAGGTTTTTCAAGTGACTCTTCACTAACCGCCGTTCTAACAGAAATCATCTCCGAAAACAACATCTTCATTCCTCAGAGGATACCAATCGCACTATCAAAGACAATCACTGTGTCAAGTCAGCCCATGTTGGCACTGATTCCCGGTAGATTAGCTGCTTTCGGGCACACAAACCCTACTATTTTTCAGCTTACTACACCACCACCCTCTACGCAGGAACAAATCTCCTTTATACCCATTTTGATCAACTGCTGGACATCTGCCAAAAATATGATGTAACCCTTTCGCTGGGCGACGGTCTGCGCCCCGGTTGTCTCCACGATGCCTCGGACGCAGCGCAATTTACCGAGCTTAGGGTGTTTGGATAGTTGACCAAAAAGCGTGGGAGCGTGACGTTCAGGTAATGATCGAGGGTCCGGGCCATGTACCCATGGATCAGATTGAAATGAACATGGAGAAGGAGCGTGAGCTATGTCATGAGGCCCCATTTTATGTCTTGGGACCGTTGGTAACCGACATTGCCGCCGGTTATGACCACATAGCCTCGGCCATCGGCGGCGCGATAGCGGCCTGGAAGGGTGCTTCCATGTTGTGCTATGTCACCCCCAAAGAGCATTTGGGCCTGCCCAATGCCGAAGATGTCCGGGCCGGTATCATCGCCTATAAAATAGCGGCACACTCCGCCGACATCGCCCGCCACCGCCCCGGCTCCCGCGATCGTGACGATGAGATGAGCCGCGCCAGATATGGCTTTGATTGGAACCGCCAGTTTGAACTGGCCCTGGACCC
>JADFZS010000209.1 GCA_015232405.1 Magnetococcales bacterium
TCCTTGTTCAACACCATCCAATACATCCCCAAATGTTGAACTGTTGAAACAAAAGATTGAAAATCAACCGGTTTTTGGATATAGCTGTTTGCAAAAAGATCATAACTTTTGATGATGTCCTCATCATCATCGGAGCTGGTAAGAATCACCACCAACAGGTTACGGGATCGCTCATCTTTTCTGATTCTTCCCAACACCTCAAGCCCGTCAATCTTTGGCAATTGCAAATCCAGGAGTACCAGTGCCGGCCTGCTTTCAGCAGTTAAATTGCTAAACTCCCCTTCCAAAAAAATATAGTCAAGAGCTGATACACCATCCTTGACCCACACAACCTGGTTTTTAAGGTTGCTTTTTTTTAAGGCGTGCAGTGTAAGTTCTGCATCGTCAGGATCATCCTCCACCAAAAGAATAATGGGAATATCAATCGCTTCCAATTGCATTCTCCTTATAGATTACCAAGAGTAAAATAGAATGCAGCTCCTTGACCCTCTTGCGCCTCGGCCCAAATCTCGCCACCAAGCCGATGGATGATGCGCCGAACCGTCGCAAGGCCAATACCGGTTCCCTCAAACTCTTCCACACTGTGAAGACGCTTAAAGGGCATGAACAGTTTATCTGCATACTCCATATCAAAACCGACACCGTTATCTTTAATCAAAAAGACTTTTTGATCTTTATGGGTGGTCACGCCAAATTTTATTTTGGCCATATCTTCATGTTTGGTAAATTTCCAAGCATTTCCCAACAGATTTCCCAGCACGATCTCCATCAGCCGTCGGTCACCATTGGCAAATAACCGGGGGGTAATCTCCCAGACAATCTCCCGCTCCGGGCTCTCTTCCTCAAGCTGTATGGCGATAGCAGAAACCATGGCTGAGATGTCAAAAGTTTCAATTGTCACCTCCTCCTGGGAAATGCGGGAAAGCCGCAGCAAATCATTGACTAGTTGACTCATATGCTGGCTGACATATTGTATTCGCTCCAGATAATGCACCGCTTGACCCGGAAGATCCTCAAGATGTTCATCCATAAGTATCTGACAAAAACCTTCCAGCTTTCTTAGTGGTGCCCGCAGGTCATGAGAGACGGAGTAGGTAAAGCTTTTCAGCTCCTTGTTGGCCGCCGCAAGGGCGAGGGCCTGTTTGTTCAACTCCTCCCGTTGCCGGCGCAACTCCTTTTCCATCTGACTGCGTTGGATCATCTCCCCAACAAGCTTTGCGGATGATTGCAGACGTTTTTTGGCAATTTCAATAATAAATTGAGGGCGCGAACGATATGCCTTTGCCACACTCTCCAGCTCCTTAAAGTCAACCTGATATTCTGCGGCCAGCTCTGCCAGTTTGTCGGGGTCGGTCGGTGGATCTCCATAACCAACATTCATGGAGCCAACAATTTTGCCACCAGACATAATGGGAACGGCATAGAGATGAATACCACCGGCACATTCAATATCAACCGGCTGTGCGGAATCTATAGAGGCTTTTGAAGCCTCCAGCCAGCAGGATTCATGACATAACCATTTACCGCTGTTCAGTGCTGTCTGGTTATCTGAGGTCTGGCAAAGGTTCCAAGATGATCTATCCATGAATTGACACCAACCGGATGAAAAAATGCCCAGGGCATAATCCCCGTTTGTTTCATAGATCGCACCGGAAGTTTCCAAAAGATCAAGATAGTCATTGGCAATGTTACCAAGAATATTTTCCCCAACTGCATCAAGAATGACCCTCTGGGTATTCAATTCTGTCAAATTGCCATAGGGCGGTTCATAACCCTCTCTGTCATCGACCTCCGGTTTTACAATTTTTTCCAGAAGCCACTCAATCTGTTCCAGCTTTTCTTGCTTATCAGTTGACATTGCATGAACTCCAATTTTTGGGTTCCTTAGTTGCATAAAAAGTTACAACTCATTGAGTTGTGTATAATAACCACTCCTTGCTCTATTTCCTGCCGGGAAGAGTAAAAAAGAATGTGGCACCTTTTTCCGGTTTTGATTCGGCCCAAATCCGCCCCCCGTGCCGGGCTATGATACGCTGTGTAATGGCAAGGTTTATGCTGAGTCCTGGAAATTCCGCAAAACCATGCAGACGTTGAAAAGGTTTGAACAGCTTGTCGGCATAACTCATGTCAAAACCAACACCATTGTCGCTCAACCGATAGACCCGCTCCCCATCGCCCTCCTCTGCAATCAAGGAGATATGAGCGTCAACCCTATCACCGGTAAATTTCCAAGCGTTATCCAGCAGGTTTGCCAAAACATTTTTTAAAAGGTCATGATCGCCGATGGTGGCAAGATTGTCTGCCACATGCCACGTTACCTGCCGTTGCGGCTCATTGATACGGTGTTGTTCAAGAATAGCTATGGCCATGGCACTTAGATCGACCGGTTGCCGATCGATCCCACCCTGGGTGGCACGGGTCAGCCTGAGAAACCCTTCGATACCTTGGGACATTTCCATGCAGTTTTCTTGAAGACGCTGAATATATTTTTGCCCTGTCTCGTCCAGTTTATCGCCATACTCATCCATCAACATGGAGCTAAAACCGTTCATAGCACGCAGAGGTGATCGCAGGTTGTGGGCGGCGGAATAAGAGAATGTCTCCAACTCCCGGTTGGCTGCCTCCAACTCTTCAAACGCCTCTTTCAGGTCCGAAAACTGCTCGTTGATCTGATCTCTGGATGCCTTCAACTGTTGGGCCATCTTGTTAAATGTGTTGGACAACTGCCCAAGCTCGTTGGAAGAGTGGACCGGAATCTGATATTCCAGATCACCGGATCCAATTTGTATGGCACCGGCAGAAATCCTTTGAATTGGCCTGATAAAGGAGTTTCCTACAATGATGGCCATTATTATCACGACAACCAAAACCGTGAGAGCCACACTCAAAAAATGTTTTTTTAGATCGTTAATCGGTGCAAACACCTGGCCCTGGGACACCCCTACAATCAACTGCCAGCTGGTTGGTGCCCATTTTTCACCGGAAATTCCCTTTATTGCTCCAGGTGAGGTAACCCGTCGATACAGCTCAACAGGAACGGGTTGATGACCCATAATCGTTAAAATACCGTTGACCTCCCCTTCCATCACACCTCCACCGCCAGCGGTCAATATTCCCTCAATATTTTCAACCTTCGGGCCAATTTCTCCCGTATAGGCAAGGATATTGCCGTGTGATTCCCCCAAAAGAATAAAATTACCTTCGCCCGGCAGCACAGATGTCGAACTGATGGTATCCACAATCTCCTGGACCCGATAATTTATTTTTAAAATACCAATATTTTTCCCATCTTTTTGAATTGGAGTAACCACCCCCATAACGATGGCACCCACACTAAGGTCCGGCCCACGGTCATCGATAAACTCCGTTCCGGACTCAAAACTATGACTCCACCACTGCTCATCAGCTTGAAAATAATCTGAAAGGCGTTTGGTCATACCGATGGCCGCACCTTGTTTATCAGTGACCAAAATCTCGCCAATTTGGTTGTTGGTCCCTTTGTGAAGCCTTAAAAATTTGGAAAGAGGACTATTGAAGATTGCATTTGCAACGGTTGATGTTCTGCGGGAGTTGATCCAGTCGGTATCTATTTTTTTAATTTCATCTTGTATCTCGACCGTGGATTTATCAGCATATCGGCGGTTGGCCTGAATAGCGGTCTGAATAATTTTTTCTTGCCGGGCCAGCCTTTTGGTCTCATCAACCATGCTCTTGATCATATGGCCAATGGATGCGGATTTTTCAATGGCAGTCGTATAGACGGTATGCTCAATGGCCCGCCTGAGATCTTCCTGGGCATGGCTGTGATAAACAAGGGAGATAATGCCAACAGGCAGGAGAGATACAAGCAAAAAAAGCAATATCAACCTATAATTAAGACTCATCGCCCGCGCCTCTATTCACAAAAAAGAAGGAAGCCGCCTTTAATATACCACTCACATTACCAATTGTTTATTAAAATTTTACAAATCCCAGTTTATTATGTTTTTTTCCAGAGCCAAACTTGCCAATTTACCGGTAAAAATTTTGAAATAACCTTATCTGCAAACATGCACGACCCCATGCGCCAATAAAGTTGAGACACAAATCACCTTATGATTTAATGCAGGTTGGAGAGATACAGGAATTATTTTAATTTTTCATTTACACTCCCTATCTTCAGACAACTCCTCTATTCCGGTCGGGATAGCCCGTATCGCTCCCCAGGGTTGGAGCGCAACCGGGCAGGAGCCGTTCCCGGCACCAGAAAAACAGAGGGACAAGGGGGAGTCTCGCTAAAATTTTAAAAAAAAGGCTTTTGCAGCAGTAAAATGCTGAAACCCGGCCATCTGTCCCAGATGAATGCTGCTCAAAGGATACCACTCTTCAGGTTAGCACAGGTCAGGATGGAGACTCAGTGTAAACTACATGGGAAATGCCGGTTTTGACGAGTTCATGATGATGGACCTATCTTCAGCCAGAACACCGCCTGTATCGTTCCATTCCAGGTCCGCACAGACCACACTGATTTTTCCATCGACAGGCAACGCTATTGAAAGCGTAACACAACTGATACGATCGGTTAATGATAAGTATGGTCTGGTTATCTGTATCTGGCCTGTTTTTCCAATTGCACGACGGAAGTAGGGTCGACGAGACCAATCCGATCCATCACCGCTGGCAATGTATGTCATATGCCGAGATGTATTCGATGTTTCCGGCCCATGTATGCCAATATTTGGGCCAACCTGTATTCCATTTGCATCCAGTATGTAAATACGACGTACAAGCCGTTGCTTTAGAAATCCGGCACAGTCTCGCTGTAAATTCTGAATATCTGTCAGTGCATTAGCGGCTTTAAGAAACTCCTTTTTAAATGATGATAAAGAGTCCAACTGCCGCAAGCTGGCCTGTTCAGATGCCTGACGAAAAGATCGGGATAACCCCTTGATTTGGTCATATACCATGCCAGAAAGTGATGCAGGGTCGGATAGTGGTCTGGAAAAATAGTAGCCTTGCACCAGATCCGCATTTGCATCCATGGCTATTAAAGCCTGGTCACGTGTTTCGATGCCTTCTATCAGGGCCAGACATCCTGCTTCGTGAATAATAGAAATCAGGCTGGGCAGACTTCTTCGAGCATGTGAGTTGTGGATGGCATCCACAATAATTGAGCGATCCAACTTTACTATATCAGGCTTGAACTTCCAGATACGATCAAAATTGGAATGCCCAGCCCCAAAATCGTCAATTGCCACCATTACTCCAGCCTGCCGCAGTACAGTTACGGTTTCTTTCAGTATACTTTCGTTGGTGATCTTCTTTTCCAAAAGTTCCACTACCACCCGTTTTGCAGAAAGATTGAAATGTTGCAAAAGCTGAGTCGTGAACTGTCCGGGTGATTGCGGCTGGGCAGATATGCTCTCCAAGTCCATCATGCGAGGGTTTAGATTCAAAAACAGCCAGCCTTCATCCAAGCCTAACGATTTAAAGTTGCTGATATGAAGAGCGCGGCTACATCGGTCAAGTTTTTTTAATTCTCCTTTGATTTCTGCCTCACCAAAAAGATGCGAAGGGGAAACTGTGCTGCCATCAAGAGTCAACCCTCTTAACAGCCCTTCATATCCAACTGGTGAATAGCGAGAAAGAGAAAAAATTGGTTGAAAAACGCTGTTCAGTATTGCATTTCCATAGATCCACTCACCCTTCACATCATGCACAATACAGCCTAAATAATCTTCATGCTTTGGTGAGTCTGTATATGTATTATACTGCATATCGCTATTCATATTATTATCTTAAGATTCTTCCTGTAAGCAGTAATTTTGCATAACCCAAAAATTGAGACATTGCCGAACATTTGGAAGAGGTCAGTCTGGCTTTCAATATGGTCAGACCAACATTTAGGAAATATGCCCAAAAATTATTGTCACCAAAGAAAACCTGGCTTACTCTCGCTTTGGCTATGTGTATGATATAGAGATTAACAGCCAAATGTGTGCCAGCTTGGTTAGCTGTCTGTAATATATTTAAATAAATAAGATTACTGAATATTTTTGCTTGGTTGACAGCACTGGCTTGTGCCTAAAATTATGGCTTTTGCAATGATAAGGGGAATTTTTGTGCATAATGCACAATTTTTATGCATCAAAATAGACAGCCTGGCTGGTATTGTTTCAAAAAAAACTGCATCATAACAACGCTATATGCGCTTGGTATAGTATCATATTTACACATACCATTGTTTGGTTTGTGGGGTTGATCTTGCTTGATAAGGTGGGGAAATATTTTATGCTACAGGAGGAATCTCTCTATCTGAAGATGGGGGCGGGTTTTGAGTAAAGAGGTTGTTTAATTGGGTTGGGATCTCTTCGATTCGGTTGCCGTTGTTCAGCTCTATGGCGGTGGCAATGCTTCTGGTGGTACGCATTTTGGCGACATCCGGTTTTGGCTGCCCGTCAGCCGTTAATTTGCAGTTGTGTGGCTGGCTGTCTCCCGTGGCAGGTGTGTGGTTACCGCAAAGGCAAATTGATATCTCGGCAGGTTCATGGTCTAGCCGACAGGGGCGATATTTGCCCCACCCGGTAAACATTACTGGAACCCCATGTTGCTGGCCCTCTTTAATAATTGAGTTAATCCAGGCAGGGTGTATGGGACCGGTTTTTGTGCCGGGTCCGTTACCGACGATCAGCCATGAGAGGTCACTCCACGAGCCTCCAGACATTTTTATAACAGTGGTAAAATCCACCAAACCCGACAAAGGTCGGGCAGAAATAAATCGCTGCGCGTCGGGGATGGCGAGAAGGTCAGGGATGCACTGTTCAGCCATGCTTTGGTCTGCAATTGAGGCACCGAGCCACACGTTGGATGGGCAAGTGCCGATATGCTGATTAAATTCCTTGCTCTGCAAAATCTGGCGCAAACGTCTGGTATGGCTGGTTTTTACCATATATTGGTTGCGATGGGTCTCTTTCATCAGCCCGAACAACTCAATGATATCAACTGTGGCAACCGAAGGGTGAAACAGATCCTGTTCTGGAGTCACCCATATCAATCGCGGTTGCAACCTATGGGCTCGGCGCGGATAGTGCCGATAATCATAACCTGTTGCATTGGAATGGGGGGATAGTCTGGGTGCGTCAGGATAGTTATCCAGCGGATGCCAGTTGTGCCTTATCACCCCTTCTGCCATTGATTTTTGTGGTGGACAGGTGATTGCGGCATCACCGCCATCTCGCTCCAATATCTCCAAAAGGTCAATCAGGGCC
>JADFZS010000020.1:0-13806 GCA_015232405.1 Magnetococcales bacterium
CCCACTATAGGTGTGATAAATATATATAAACGTTGATTTGTGAAAACTAATGAGAGTTACAACGATGACAACCATTAATGGTGATTGAAATTGAGTGCATCTTACAGACTAATAAAGACTACTAGATCACTATTTGTAAAAAAATTACAATTTACCAATCGATTTTTTATCAAGCTGTTAGTATATGTTTTAATATTTTTTTCTTCAGTAAATCTATTTGCTGCAAATAAAGTAATCCTTCAACTACCATCTGACCATAAATTTCAATTTGCGGGCTACTACAGTGCCAAATGGAAAGGTTTTTATAAAGATGCCGGGTTAGACGTTGAAATACGGTCTGGGTTTACTTCTGAAAGTGAAGTGAAAAGTGCTGTTAATGAAGTAGCCGATGGTAATGCCGATTTTGGTATTGGTGCTGCCGACATTTTAATTGCTATTGATAAAGGCAAGCCTCTGGTTTTACTTGCAAGCATTTTTCAAAACAGTGCAACAGCCTTTTATAGTCATCCAAATACAACATTAAATAACTTGGCTGATCTTACTCGCTTACGGGTAGCAAGACCGTTAGATGATTTAATCGATATAGAATTTCAGGCGATGCTTAAGGCAGAAGGTATTCCATTAGATAGCGTAAACTACTATTCCAAACCCTATGGGTTTCAACACATTTTAGATGACCGTATTGAGGTTATGCCAGGTAGTCAGATTGTCGACCCATTCAATGCAAAAAAATATGGCGTTAATCTAAATTCAATTTACCCCAAAGATTTTGGCGTTCAATTCTATGGTGACTCTGTTTTTACAAATAGTAATCTCACAAAGCAAAACCCAGAAATGGTTCAAAACTTCCTTTTAGCGAGTCTAAAAGGGTGGAAGTATGCTATGGAACATCAAGATGAGATAATTAAACAAATTACTCAGGAGTTTACCACAGAAGCAACAACAAGTGATTTTTATGATTTTAATAAATTTCAAGCATCTGTTATCGCTAAATTAATGCTCTATCCTATTGTTAAAGTTGGTAACACAAATGGGGACCGTTGGTTACAGAATCACCGTTTATTAAAAGATATTGGACTCATCTATAATGATATAGATGTTGATGAGTTGATTTTTGATTACCACGAAAGCCAACATAATGATCATTTAAGGATGATATACTGGCTATTATCTATTCTGAGCATATTATTGATAGTATCTGTTTTGGGGTGGTGGAACCGAATTATAAATAAAAAGGTAGAGGATTCCATACAAAATCTTAAGAGTTCTGAAACTAGGTTTTATTCTCTTTTTAACTCAACTTTCATAGGTGTTATTATTTTTGATAAGCAGTGCACTATAAACTGTATCAATACAGCAGCAGAACGTATATTTAACTATTCTAACAAAGCTCTTGTAGAACAACCAATTTCTTTAGTAATTCCTGAAAAATATTTAGAAGCATATGCTGCTAAAGTTTGTGATATCAAGAATGTTGGTGATAGACGTTTAAGGGGGGACCCTATTGAGTTACAGAAAGTAAAAAGAGATGGAAGTGAAGTTTTTCTTGAAGTAACCCTATCATACTGGCAAGCAAATGATGAATACTATTTTGCAGCTATTATCAGTGATCTTTCTGAGCAAGTAGCTGTTGATCTAAAGCTTCTTAGAAGACAGTCAGATCTTGTAAAAGCCAAAGAGACAATTAGCAGCGAAAGCCATGCACGTAAAAATGCGGAAACAATGAACAAGTTGTTTTCAAAAATGACAGGTGAGTTGACATGTGTTGCTGATGAAGATGGATATTTTAAAAATATAAACCAGCAGTGGGAAAAGTTGCTTGGGTGGTCTGAAGAGGAGTTTTTACAAAAACCATTTTTAGATTTTATTCACCCAGATGACAAGTCTATTACGATAGAAGCTGCTAAGAAAGCCTTTAATAAAGATGGTTCAGTAGTCAACTTTCAAAACCGTTATTTATGTAAGGATGGATCTTTTCGATGGTTGGACTGGCATTCTGTACCATATCAAGATGGAGCAGTATATGCGGTAGCACGTGATGTTACTGAAAAAAAATTAAATGAGCAGAATATTTTAAACATTCAGAAAATACAGAGCCAGCAATTAGAAAAACAGATAAAAGAACGAACTAAAGATCTAGCCGCAAATAAAAAACGTTATCAGGACTTGGTAGAGAGTTTAAACGACTGGATTTGGGAGTTAGATTCCTTTGGGCAGTTTAGTTATTCTAGCCCGCAGTCTTTAACTCTAATTGGATATACTCACAATGAACTAATTGGAACAAAATTTATTGATCTGATAGAACCGTCATCTGCCAATGATATAAGGCAGATAGTTGCTAGTCATTTGACAGAACATAAATCCTTTAAAGGGTTGGAAGTACATATTTATAACAATGATGGAACTTTAGGGTTTTTTAATATATTCGGTCATCCTTTTTTTGACCAAAAAGGAGTGTTTCAGGGATTTCGTGGTATCACTAGAGATATTGGTCAAAAAGTCAAGTCGCAGAAAATCCTAAAGCAAAGTGAAGAGATGTTCAGAGCCATCTTTGAACAAGCTGCGGTAGGTGTAATGCAGGTAGAGAGTGAAACAGGTAGAATATATCAGGTTAACCAGAAATATTGTGAAATTGTAGGCTATGATTCTGATGAAATAAAACAGTTAAAAGAACAGAAAATTACCCATCCTGATGATTGGAATACCGAGCTACAAAATATTAATAAATTGTTTGCTGGTGATGTTGATATGTTTTCAGTTGAGAAAAGATATTTTCATAAGAATGGGTCTGAAATTTGGGTCAACAAGACTGTTTCAAGACTCGGAACATCAGATGAAAAGCCGATTTATAATTTAGCTATTATCGAGGATATCACAAACAGGAAGTTAATTGAAATAAATCTACATAAAGCAAAAATAGCTGCTGAGGTGGCAAGTTCTGCTAAGAGTGACTTTTTATCAACTATGAGTCATGAAATTCGTACCCCAATGGCTGGAATTATCGGTATGGCAGATTTGTTAACGGAGCTAAATCTCAAAGAGCCAGCACTGACCTATACCAAAACAATCCGACAATATGGCAATATTTTGCTATCAATAATAAATGATATTTTAGATTTTTCTAAAATTGAAGCTGGCAAACTTGAACTTGAGAAAATCACCTTCTCACAACAAACTATTTTTGAAAATATTCACACCCTGTTTGTTAAGTTAGCTGAGCAGAAAAATATCAAACTGATTATGAATATTGACCCTAAATTATCCATTCCTTTAGTAGGTGATCCAAATAGATTACAGCAGATATTAATTAATCTTATTGCCAATGCACTAAAATATACTAAGAGTGGGGAGGTGATAGTCTCTGCTGATTGGTTCACCTTGAATGATAATACTGGTGAGCTTTTATATCAGATACAAGATTCTGGAATTGGGATACCACAAAGTAAATTAGAAAATCTTTTTCAACCATTTGAACAGGTAGATAACTCCAATACTAGACGTTTTGGTGGAACAGGGTTGGGGCTTGCAATTGTAAAGCGTTTGGTTGACCTAATGGATGGAAAAATTGAAGTAGAGAGTGTTGTTGATAAGGGTAGTAATTTTAAGGTGACTATACCTTTAAAAAAATCTAAAGATCCATCAGCTGAACTTGAATATAATACTAACACCTTGACAAATATAGTTAGAGATAAAATTGCTGGATCCAAGGTATTGTTGGTAGAGGATCAGTCGGTTATACAGATGATTGTTCTAGCATTTTTAGAAGAAGTTGGAATATATGCTGATTTGGCAGTAAATGGTCAACAGGCATTGGACATGGTTAAGCAGAAAGATTATGAAATTATTCTTATGGATATACAGATGCCAGAAATGGATGGGATGGAAGCTACCAGATTGATAAGAAAAGATATCGGTATCGATCAGCTACCAATTATTGCCTTGACGGCTTATGCAATGACAGAGGAGAAAGCAAACCATATTAATGCTGGTATGAATGATCATATAGCTAAACCAATAGATAAAGACAAATTGTTTGAAGTAATAGCTAAGTGGATTCAAACTAAAAATATTTCTACTATTCCACCAAAAAGCCAGAGTCAAATTGTTACCGCGATTGAACCATCGTTACCAGATGAGATGCCAAATATTAATTTAGCTAGATTGTTAAGGGAATTGAATGGTAACAAGGTTATGTGCATATCCATTTTGAAATCATTTCAAAATGATTTTGCGAGTATAGTGGAAGATATTGAAGCTGCAATAAATGATAATACCTCAGCAAAAAATGAGACTGCTAAAAAGTTGATTCATTCCATAAAAGGTGGATCTGGAACAATCCATTCCGATGAGCTTTATAAGTCGGTGTGTGCCTTGGAAAAAGTAGTTAACTCAGGGGAAAGTAAGGATTATAATATCACATTTAATAAATTTAAAGAGTGTTTAAATCAAGTAATGCAGGCAATTATTGATCTTACCCAAGATATAGATCAAGTGTTGACATCATCAAGTGAAAAACCTGTTGATATTGTAAAACTAGAAAATATACTTATTGATTTAGCAGACAAGATAAGCAGGAATAATTTTGCCTGCTTTGAATGTTTGGAGGAGTTGAAGATATTATCATCTGGTTTCAGAGAAGATGAAATGTTCCAAAAGTTGAAAAGTTGCCTAGATAATTTTGATTTTATCGGGGCACACTCTACACTGTCAGTATTTGCAGGAAAGTTTGATATTAAATTAGAAACAAAAACAATAAATAGAGACACACCTTTGTTATTTTCCCCTGAGAGTAAAGTGTAATTTTAGGGTTTTGTATTAGCATTTTATTTATGAACAGAGTTAAGTAAATCAAGGTCCCATAATGTATGATAAATTAATGCAACAAAGAGTGATAAACGCAGCCCGTGCAGTTGCAAACGCGGATGCTTTGATGATCACCTCTGGTGCTGGAATGGGGGTCGATTCTGGTCTGCCGGATTTTCGGGGTAGGGAGGGTTTCTGGAGGGAGTATCCCGTTATCGCCAATATGGGTATCTCTTTTGAACAGATGGCCAACCCTGGTTGGTTTGACTCTGACCCTGGACTGGCCTGGGCATTTTATGGTCACCGCTTAAACCTCTACCGCAAAACCGTACCCCATGTTGGGTTTCAACAGCTGTTGGATTTAGCTGCCAATAGACCCTATGGCTATCATGTGATGACATCCAATGTTGATGGGCAGTTTCAACTAGCTGGCTTTGATGAAGATAGAATTATGGAGTGCCACGGCTCTATCCACCATATGCAGTGTACCCAAGGTTGCGGTAGTGGAATCTGGAGTGGTCATGATGTTGAGCTTAATGTAGATGAAGAGGCTTTCAAAGCAGTTGGCGACCTTCCACAATGCCAGTGTGGCAGCCTGGCAAGACCCAATATATTGATGTTTGGTGATTGGGGTTGGGATGGTGCGAGAAGCTCAGAGCAGGAGTACCGATTACAAAATTGGTTGGATACCATCCGGGTTGAAGGTGCAAAGCTTGTTATAATTGAGATTGGTGCAGGTCTGTCTGTTCCCACCATTAGGATGAGTTCAGAGAGATTTGCTGATATCTGTAATGGGGTTTTAATCAGGATAAACCCCAGGGATTTTTCAGTGCCATACTCTCACATATCACTGCCCATGGGCGGGCGTGAAGGTATTGCGGCAATTATTGAAAATTTATGATTTTTTTTCAAACTGCTGGGAGTCATAACCGCACATGTGCATCACTCCCAATATTTGATCTCTGAGACCCTGTTCCTCAGGTTTCAGGGCATCTTGATCAAGAATATCCATCAATGTCATTAACATCATTGGGGCTGCAGTCAACATATCAATAGTCTGCATTTGATCTTCACCCTCCCCATGGACTGTGAAAGCTGGCACTCCATCTTCATCTTTAATTGTCATATCAGCCATGGGTGACTCCTTTTCATTGTTTGCAACTCTAGTGTAGTCTAACCTGGGTTTTGTGTCAGAACTATAACTCTTTAATATCTGCATTGTCACTGTTGAGTTTTTGGTTGATAGAGATGTTGTGGCTGTTTTTTCCAGATATTATAGTATTTTTGTGAATCACATACCGGGATATTTATGATACGATTCTACAAAACTGGTTAATATTCCCTAAAAGGTGCAACAACCATTTTAACCAAATTGGCAGTTGGTACTGTTTGGGGGTAACTGTTTGTATAGGTGTGAGTTGTTTTTTTAAGATAATCAACCATGGATATTGCTCTGACAAGGATGAGAGTATGAAAGATTTTTTTTTAGATATTCAGGCTATCATTGCCTATAAAATTGTTCTTCTTGGTATCCGTATATGTCCCAATGGACATTTTAAAAGCACGATGCTTGTGGCATACCATAGGGCTATTGCAACTGAAGTTGAGTTTCTAAAAAAGAGTAGGGAATTGGATGATACCGACAAGTTTTAACCAAACAAAAATGTGAAATATTATATGAGACACCACCCTGTAAAAATGTTTGTAAAGGCAATTTTAATCCTGTTTATCATCATCACACCACTAACTGTAAAAGCAGAGCCAATTGGGAAGATGATCTATTTTAAAACTGAATTTTGTCCTTGGTGTAAGGTTTTTGAACAGGAGGTGTTGGGTATTTTCAACCTTACCGATGAAGGCAAAGAGCTACCAATAGTTGAGGTTACCTTAAAAAGCGAAAAACAACTGTTTCCCAAAATAGAAAAAACCATCCCTTATGTACCAACTTTTGTAATTATTGATAATGATGGCAAGGAGAGAGGGCGGATATTTGGATATTCTCCTGATTTTTTTTGGGTAAAGCTGGGAGAAATCATAAAATCCATCCATAAAAGCAATGGGTCCGTTGCCAAACAGAAAAAAGAAATCGACCCCAGGATTACCCTTGGTGAGGGGAGTTATTAGTTACTTTTGTCTATCCTTTACAAACCCTTTTATGGTATCCTGTTTTAATTGTCCCTTTGTCGGACAAAAAGTTGTGATCAGCTTGTTTTTTAAGTGAGAAATAGCTCAATCTACCAAGGAACCTGATCTCCAATGGATTCCATAGTTATAGTCGAAGATTCCAAAAGCTTTGGGTCCCTACTGCAAAGAACTATTGCCGATAGTCTGGAGCAAGAGATTGTCTGGGTTAAAAATTATTTTGATGCTGCAAAACTTTTAAAAAGAGGTGAAAGATTCTCCCTTGCCATACTTGATCTAATCCTGC
The DNA here is from genome assembly GCA_015232405.1 of Magnetococcales bacterium. GTDB lineage: Bacteria > Pseudomonadota > Magnetococcia > Magnetococcales > JADFYX01. The sequence continues at coordinate 7,232 of JADFZS010000020.1, forward strand.
CCGATGCAACAAATGGGGAGGTTGTCGATCTTTTCTTGGAACACGGAACCCCAACTGTTGTCATGAGTGGCAGGTATAGCAGCTCTCTTAGAGACAGGCTTTTTGCCAAGGGGATTCTAGACTATTTCATCAAAGATAACATCCAGGTTATCGATGCAATAATATACTTCATCAACCGTTTTCGGGGTAATAAACGGATCAATGTCTTAGTGGTTGATGATTCAAAAAGTGCCAGGATGATGCTCTGCCATTTTTTGACCATCCATGGATTTACGGTTTTTTCAGTTTCCAGTGGTGCAAAAGCTCTTGATCTGTTGGTAGAAACCGATATCCATCTGGTTATAACCGATTATCAAATGCCCCAGATGGATGGTTTTGCCTTAACCCGTAAAATTCGCGCCAACTTCTCTCGTTATGAGGTTGCAGTTATTGGTCTCTCTTCCCAAGGTGAATCTGAAGTTGAGGTGCAGTTTATTAAAGCTGGAGCCAACGACTATCTAGCTAAACCGTATCAAAAGGAGACCCTCTCCTGTCGGATTTCCCAAACTGTGGAGATCATTGAGAGATACCGGGAACAGACAGGTCTGCTACAGCGCCACCGTAGTATTTTGGATAACGCTTTGGATGCCATTATAACAATAGATGATAATGGCAAAGTTGTTAGCTTCAACCCAGCTGCCGAGGCACTTTTTGGTTTTTCTGAAAATGATGTCATGGGTTATGAAATTGCTGACTTTGTTATTCCCCAACATCTACGAGAAAAACATCGGGATGCTCTCCACAAATATAAATTAAACAGTGATCGCTTGCCCAATCTTAAACGTCGTACGGAGTTTCCTGGTCTGCGTGAAGATGGCAAGATGATCGATTTGGAGGTCTCTCTGATAGCTACACCATACCAGGGTAAGTTACAGTTCACCGCTTTTTTACAAGATATCACAGACCGCAAGCAGTTGTTGAAATCATTGGAGGAGACCCTCTCTGTGGCTGAGGAGGCCAGCCGCTCCAAGAGTGAATTTATCGCCAACACCAGCCATGAAATAAGAACCCCCATGAATGCCATTATCGGTTTTACCGAGCTGGCTCTCAAGTTGGAGTTGTCTCCCAAACTACGTGATTATCAACAGAAGGTGAAAAACGCATCCCACACTCTCATGGGGCTTTTGGATGATGTTTTGGATTTTTCCAAAATCGAGGCCGGGCGTTTAGAGTTGGACCCCATACCTTTTGAGTTAAATGATCTCTTTGATCGCTTGAGTGATCTATTCAGCATTCAAACAGCAGATAAAAATATTGAGATGATTCTCAGTATTCCGCCGGAATTTAACCAAACTATCATAGGTGATTCCCAACGGTTGGAGCAGGTTTTAATCAACCTGATACGTAACGCAATTAAATTTACCGAAAGTGGTACAATTGTTGTCACAGCTGAACCAAAAGAGACCAGACCGGGGCATATTGAGATGTTTTTCAGTGTTAAAGACTCCGGTATAGGTATCGATCCCGACCGTCTGCCTGTGTTGTTTGATGCATTTGTCCAGGCCGATGGGTCTACCACCCGTAAATATGGCGGGACCGGTTTGGGGTTGACCATATGCAAACGTCTTGTGGATCTTATGCACGGTAAAATAGGGGCCAAAAGTAACCCTGGCGAAGGAAGTACCTTCTTTTTTACCATTCCATTTGAGAGCCGTCCTGGTGAAAAAGAGAACAGGTCTGAAATCCCCAATTTCCTGAAAGGTGCAAAAGTTCTAATAGCAGAAGACAACCATATCACCCGTGAAATATTGCACCATATGGTTGAATCATTTTCCATGGTTCCAACCTCTGTTGAGTCTGGCGAGGCGGCACTGGCAGAGTGGATTACAAACAGCGATAGCAACCAGCAGTTCAGCCTCATATTGATGGATTGGCGTATGGGAGGAATGGATGGTATCACCACTACCAAACGGATACTTGAGGCCAATAAAAAAGATCCCGATGGTGAGAAAAAAATCCCAAAAATAATTATGTTAACCGCATTTGGCGATGATGATACACGACAACTTGCCCTTAAAAGTGGTATCGATGCCTTTTTAAGCAAGCCCATCACCCGTTCCCATCTCATTGATTCTATCCGTGAGAATTTTGGTCACAAGCCGGTCGGCGGTGATCAATATGCAAAAATCTTGGCTGAAGAGGCAGAGACAGCCAACAAGATAAGTGGCTCCAATATACTGCTGGTGGATGATAACCCCATCAACCAACAGGTGGCCTGTGAACTTCTCCAACGGGTGGGGCTGGAGGTGGATTTGGCCAACAACGGACAGGAGGCTCTCGATAGGCTGGAAGAGAAAGTCTATGATGCTGTATTGATGGATGTACAAATGCCGGTGATGGATGGTCTGCAAGCAACCAGATTGATTCGCCAGCAGCCAAGGTTCCGCCAACTGCCCATCATTGCCATGACTGCCCATGCACTGGCAGAAGATAAAAGAAAATGTAGAGCGGCAGGTATGGATGAACATATAGCAAAACCCATACGCCCAGAACGTCTGTACGCCATGCTTTCCCATTGGCTTGACTCTATTAGCACAGTTAAACCCAGCAGTGATGTAGATAGTCATTATATCGAATTTCCTGAGATAAAGGGTCTCAACATCAATGATGGTCTTGGCAGGGTTATGGGAAATAGAAAACTGTACCTAAAGCTTTTGCACCGATTTATGGAAGATCACATCAATGACGTTAACAATGTTGGTAAAGCTCTAGAAGATTGTGAATATGACCAAGCTGCTAGCCTTGTCCACAGTATAAAAGGGGTGTCGAGTAATATCGGGGCAAAGAATTTACAGTACAAGACCGAAGTTTTGGAAAAAACCATCAAAGAGCGTGTCTTTAAGGCGATATCCAAAGCCTATGAATCATTTTGTGTGGCTCACAATGAACTAATGCTGGCAATGCAACCGTTGGCTGCGATAGAGGAGGAGCCTGACACTGAGGACTATTTTGTTGATGATGACGATGGTGACAAAAAACCAGCAATTGATGGAAATAAAGTTGCAACTTTATGTCGAGAGCTGATTGTGTTGCTTGAAGATAATAGTGTAGAGACCGAATCTATTTTAAATGAATTAACAGATGAGTTAGCCAGCAGTGGGGAGTCCCGTAGCATGAAAAAACTGGTGAGCAAAGTTGAACAGTATGAGTTTGACGTGGCTATTGATATAGTAAACACCATAACTGGTAACTTAAAGGTCAATAGTAGACAAGGTACATCAAATGGCTGAAGTTCTACAAAAGTCACGGATTCTCATTGTTGATGATCAAAAGACCAACATTGATATTCTAAAAGATATTTTGGCAGATTATGACCGTAGGATTGCCCTCAATGGTCAACAGGCCATAAAGATAGCCAACTCAGACTCCCCACCTGATCTGATTCTTCTTGATATCATGATGCCGGGTATGGATGGTTATGAGGTTTGTGAACGGCTGAAAAAAGATAAAAAAACCCAAAATATTGCCATCATTTTTGTTACCGCCAAAAAAGAGGCAATGGATGAAAAAATGGGTTTTGATCTAGGTGCTGTTGATTATGTCACCAAACCTTTTAACCCGGCAATCATCAAACGACGGGTAAAGACCCAATTGGAGTTAAAGCAGCATCGGGATAATCTACAGGCTCTGGTTGATAAAAAAACCCTGCAGCTTTCACAAAAAGTTGTGGCTTTGGAACGTACCGAGATCGCTCTTCGAGACTCCATGAAAAACCTGCTGGTTTCCCGTGTAGCCAATGGGGTGTATTGGCTCCAGGTTCCAGAAGTTGATATGTATATTCTGTGTGGTTGTCCTGGTGAGGTGGTAAAGCACCTTATGCGCAAGGGGTTTATCAATACAGTGGAGAAGGATGGTGTGGTCTGTGAAAATGGCCCCAACGTTATTCTCTTATCAGACCTCTTGGTGCAAAATGGTGATTTTGCCAATTTGTCTGAATTTCCGGTATTACAGATGCTCTATCGCCAGGGGATGATACTACCAGGACATCCCAACAATAGCGGTATCAAACCCATGTTGATTGGCTCTTCTGCCCAGGTACGCGCCCAGATGGAATATATTCATCGTGGTAAACATGGTTTGGTCTCCAAGGAGGAGTTGTTAGCCTGTGGTGTTGATGAGGTCACCGCTGAAAATATGTTAAAGGTTAAGTTGAAATTTACCTTTGGCCCTATTCAGCCACCAGAAAAACTTCTTGATACCTTGGAGGTTGCAGACAAAGAGGTGGAGATACGTGATGGTGTGACTGTAGCTAGAATTGGTCTCAACCGTTATAAATTCTCCTACCGTGGTCTCTCAACAAAAATCGACCTTAATCTACCAGATAATGTTGATTATGAGCCTCCATACCCATTGGGTCATCACCATTTTAAAAGAAAGTTTTTTTCGGTTTTGCACACCGGAGAGGGGGATGGTTGGGATATAAATCGCCGTAGTATGAGCAGCATTATTACCCATCATGGGCGTATCTACTTAATTGATGCCGGCCCGGGAATATTTCAGACGTTAACTGCACTTGGTATTAATATTTCCGAGGTGGAAGGTATTTTTCATACCCATGGTCATGATGACCATTTTGCTGGGCTGCCAGCTCTTATTCACGCCGACCACAGGCTTAAATATTTTGCTACCACTCCTGTTCGGGTTGCAGTTGCCAAAAAGTTCACGGCACTTATGTCGTTGGAGGAGGAGAAGTTCGGTCAGTTTTTTGATATTTGCGATTTGCAATTTGATACCTGGAACAACTGTATGGGGTTGGAAGTTAAGCCTATCTATTCCCCCCATCCAACTGAGACCAACATTATCAAATTTCGCGTTAAAGACGAAACCGATTATAAGACCTACTCCCATTGGGCCGATCTATCATCATTTAAAGTTTTAGATCAGATGGTGGGTGATGGTCCAGATGATGTTCCTGCCTACTTCATGGATAAGGTCAAAAAGGACTATCTACAACCAGCAGATCTTAAAAAAATTGATATTGGTGGCGGTCAGATCCACGGTTTGGCAGAAGATTTTATCAATGATACCTCTAGATCTTTAATTCTCTCCCACTATGATAGGGATCTGACAATCGAGGAGAAAGAGATCGGCTCGGAATCATATTTTGGGGCCATGGATGTTTTGATAGATAGGGATAATGGTGATTTTCAGCAACGGGCTATAGATTTTCTGAATAAATTTTTTAAAGGTGTAGATGAAAGCCAGATAGCCCAACTCATAGATGGCTGCCCAGTTGTTGAGTTTAATGCCGGAACCATAATCTACCGTTTCCAACAAGATAATGATAAACATATATATATGGTGGTAACAGGAACAGTCACCTATCTGGAATCATCATCGGGCATCAGCAATAATCTATCTTTAGGCTCTTTTATTGGTATCCACAATCTATTTAACCAGCAACCGATGTTAAGCGGTACATTTAGAGCCTCTTCTCACTGTACCATTCTTCGTTTTACCACCCATACCCTGCTTAAGTTTTTAGAAGATAATGATCTGTTGAACTATATGTCAGAGACCCTTGAGAAAACTTGGTTTTTAAGAAAAACCTGGCTGTTTGGTGAGCAGACCACCTTTCTCTCTTTAGGGGTCATAGCCCAGACAATTAAAAAAGTAGCCTTTGAGACTGGAATGCAAATTACCCTTGGCAGCGAACCAAGATTGTGGCTGGTGATATCTGGTGAAGTGGATATATGCAACTCTCAAGGAGATGTTCTGGAGAGCATACAAGGGGGTGGTTTTTTTGGAGAGCACAGCTATTTTTCTACAGCAAAAAACCCGTTGCAGTTTCAAACCAAACAGTTTGTTGAACTGTATATTTTAAACTTGGAAAACTATCTGGAAATTCCAATTGTTCATTGGAAAATGTTGGAGATATTTGAAAGAAGAAAAAAATATTTCGCAGTGAAATAGCTGTGAATGTTACCTGTATGAACGAGCTTGTGCGTAAAGCTGGTGTTAGCAAACCTCGCAAGCAAGCTCGCCCTACAAATACCTCTCCTATAGTAAAATTTTAGGAGTTAGCAATGATGCTATTTTTGCTGAGAGCAGCAGAGGAAAAACTCACCTTGAAGGCATCGCTGTTCCCACCGTGGATTATATTATTTTCTCGCACTATTTTTTCGTTGGAGGTAGGGGTTTGAGGTTCACTGTTGCTAGACGCATTTTGTAGACCCTGTGAGGCCTGATTGCTCATAAAACTAATCACCTGATTCATTGACTCACTGACTGCTGCAATATTCATGTCTAAAATCCTTGTTTTTTTAAAGAGATAGTTAATTTGTATGTTTGGCTTGAATATAAAAAGAGCCTGTGTTAACTAAAGCAATTACAAGGCCAAAAAAATATACCAATGAAATCAATGCGTTGAAAAGTATGTTAGTTTACGGTCGTCAAAAAAATGCTGTTATTATCAAAGGTTAGGACTGAACTTTCTACGAAATTAATGCTTGTATTTCTTTAAAATCAGTATATTACAGCATTATTTTCTTGTTTTTGTGGGCATGTAAAGATTTGACATGGAAGACAATATAGTT
>JADFZS010000020.1:14851-50535 GCA_015232405.1 Magnetococcales bacterium
AAAAAATGGGCGACTCAAAAATTGCGGAGCTATCGGACGTAAAGTTGGCGCTGTTTTGAAAAAGTACCGTATGCAACGATTTCTTGAGGTAAAGATTGACCAAGAGACATTTTCCTATCACCGCAATGAAGAACGTATTGCTGAGGAAACCGCGTTGGATGGCATCTATGTTTTGCGCTCCAGCGTTCCCAAAGAAAATATGGATACGACAGAGATTGTCCGAGCCTACAAGAGCTTGACCAAGGTAGAACGGGCCTTTCGTAGCATCAAAACCGGCCTGGATGTTCGCCCTATCTTTCATCACCTTGCAGACAGGGTTCGTGCTCATGTTTTCTTGTGTATGCTGGCTTACTATGTTGAGTGGGAAATGCGTCAAAGATTGGCTCCACTGCTCTTCTCCGAAGAAGGAGAAACTGAAATCCAGGATGATCCCGTAGCCCCAAAAAAACCTTCCAAGGAATCAGAAAGAAAAACCAGTGAACGATGTTCCCGTTCCAGCTTGCCATTACACAGCTTCAAAACCCTTATGCGAGAGTTGGCAACCCAGGTAAAAAATTATTGCAGCATTCTGCCTGAAGCAGAAACCTCAGTGGTCTTTGCTCGCTTTACTCAACCCACCCTTACCCAAAAGGAGGCATACAAACTTTTGCAACTCCCATAGTAATGTACCCACCCAGGTTCACTTGAAAAATTAAAAATATTTTTCAATACAGGTAGTTGCAAGTTTGCTTCTGAGAAAGTTCAGTTAGGAGTGATTAATGAAATAGTGGAGTATGGGGTTGCTGTGGATCTATAGCCGATTGTAGTTTGATTTTTTTTTACGATTTAATTTGAAACATAGTGGCTAAAATGTCCACTGTCTGGCTTTTAAGAGCAAATGTTTAAAACCTCGTTGGCAATTCTATCCAAAGGTTTTACAAAATCTATCCCTCCAAGTTTAATGGCCTCTTTGGGCATACCAAATACTATGCAGCTCTGCTCATCTTGGGCTATATTGACTGCTCCTGCATCATGCATCTCTTTTATGCCCCTGGCCCCATCATCACCCATTCCTGTTAAAATAATACCGACACAGTTTTTGCCACCATAACGGGCAGCAGAACGAAATAGAACATCAACTGATGGGCGGTGACGGCTAACAAGGGGTCCATCTTTTACTTCGACATAATAGCGTGATCCACTGCGTTTAAGTAGGGTATGTTTGTTGCCTGGGGCAATTAATACCCGACCTCGAACCACAGAGTCGTTGTTTTCAGCCTCCTTAACGTTGACCCGACATAGATTATTTAAACGTGTTGCAAAAGCCTTGGTAAAAGCCTCCGGCATATGTTGAACGATAACCACCCCTGGAGAATCCTCTGGAAGCGACTCCAATAAGGTGCGTAGTGCCTCAGTACCTCCAGTTGAAGCACCAACCAAGACAATCTTTTCTGTTGTTTGTGCCATGGCCCGGCTGCCCCTTGATGGAGCTGGAAGAACAGCGTCTGCCGTTAGCTTTGGTGATACCTTGTTGGACGAACGAATGGCGTTGCTACGTTTGTATGATAGTTTTTTTACATTGGATAAGGCCGCAGCTTTTATAGTGTCACAAATTCTAATGCGTGACTCTTCCAAAAACTGTTTTGTTCCCATTTTGGGCTTGGTAATTATATCAACTGCACCATACTCCAACGCCATAAAAGCAGAGTCCGATCCAGCGGTGGTCAGGGTAGAGCACATAACAACCGGTATGGGGTGCTGAGACATTATTTTTTGTAAAAATGTGATGCCATCCATACGGGGCATTTCAACGTCCAGGGTTATAACATCTGGAACCAACATTTTGATTTTTGTAGCGGCAACAAAGGGGTCCGGGGCGTGGCCCATCACTTCTATTGCAGGATCTGACTCTAAAATTGTTTTCAAGGTTTGTCGTACAACAGCGGAATCATCAACTATCAATACTTTGATCTTTTTTTTCTGTTTCCCCATAGCTCAACTAAAATCCTTGAACGACCTTTTTCTTATTTATCAGGCAGCGTTATCCTGTCTGTTTGTAGATAGTTCTTCAGCAGATAGTATTTTATCAACATTTAAAATCATAATAAAGTTATCATCATGTTTACCTACTCCCATTAAATAATCACTTGGTAGTCTAGTTCCAAGTTTTGGCGGGGTATTAATCTGTTCCGGCTCCAATTTGATCACCTCTTGTACCGAGTCTGCTATAGCTCCCATTACAGTTATGCCGTCATCAACTGCAATTTCCAGGATGATAATGCAGGTGTTAACACTGTTTTCACCCTGGGGCATGTTAAATTTTGCACGTAGGTCCACCACTGGTACTACACTACCCCGTAAATTGATTACCCCACGCATAAATGGAGGAGTACGAGGAACCTTTGTCACTGAGGTGAACTCCAGAACTTCACGGATTTTAGAAATATCTACAGCAAAAACCTCTCCATCAAGAAGAAATGTCAACAGTTGGGTTGAGCCTTCTATGTTTTTACTCTCCATAGCTCTTCTCCTCTTAATTTTCCTCAAACTCTACGAAGCGAACCATTTTACCAAGGTCAACAATCAAGGCAACTGAGCCATCGCCCAGTATTGTGGCCCCTGAGAACTCTGGGGAGTGTTGAAAGTTTTTTCCCAGACTTTTTATCACCGTTTGATGTTGACCAATAACATCATCAACCACAAATCCGATTCTGTTCTCATTTACCTCTGATATGATGATCTGTTCAACCTGGGGGCGTTCTCCCTCTACCTCAAAACGGTCACGAAGGCGGATATAGGGTACTATTTCACCCCGTACATTTATCACATGGCGACCATGGGAACTTTCAACATCTTTGGTCAGAAGCTCCACACACTCTTCAACCGCTGCCAGGGGCAGAACATACTGCTCATCTCCAACTTTTATCAGCAAGCCCTCAATGATGGCAAGAGTTAAAGGTAGCTTAAGTGTAATGGAGGTACCCTTGCCCATTGTACTTGCAACATCAACTGTACCCCGAAGATTATCAATGGAACGGCGCACTACATCCATACCGACACCACGACCGGAAACCTTGGTTACTTTTTTTGCCATGGAGAAGCCAGCACCAAAAATAAGCTGATATGCCTCTTTATCACTGAGTTCAGAATCGGTGGGGATAATGCCATTTTCCATGGCTTTCTGCCGAAGGAGATCTGGGTTCAAACCAGCTCCATCATCACTAATGCGGATCAAGACACTAGCACCTGAATGTATAGCTGCCAGATGGATTTTACCCAAGGGTGGTTTGCCATTGGCGATACGGTCTTGTGGGCTTTCAATGCCGTGGTCTATGCTGTTACGAATTATATGAACAAGTGGATCATTGAGCTGTTCAATCACATTTTTATCCAGCTCTGTTTCAGCACCCTCTGTGGTCATTTCAATCTGTTTGCCGAGATCTTTTGAGAGATCTCTTACCAATCTTTTGAATTTATTGAAGGTGCTGCCAATAGCCAACATACGTATGCTCATGGTGTTGTCTCGTAACTCGCCAGTGAGACGCTCCACCTCTTCGGCTATCACTTGTAAATCATGGTTGTCCTGGGATAATGATGTTTGGTTGAGACGGGCTTGGACGGTTACAAGTTCGCCGACTAAATCAACCAGGTTGTCAAGCTTATCTGCCGGAACCCGAACTGTGTTGGAAGCCTCTTTCTTCTTTTTTTGCTCTCTTTTTTCTTTAACCGCTTTTTGCTCTTCAAGGGCCGCTTTTACATGGGTAGCTGATACCGCTCCGGCTTCAACAAGCCTATCTCCCAAGAGTTTAACTGCGTTATCCAGGGTGTCTTTGGCAATATCCCCACGTTGTACAAGAATATCACCAAGTTTTTGTGGTTCAGTGGTAACATTGTTTTCACGATCTAACAGACGAATATTTATTTCACAATCATCACTGACAAAAATAAAAATATCTTCTATGGCATTCTCCCCCTCGGTGGTGGTGAGGAAGATCTCCCATGATGTGTAACACTGCTCTGGGTCTATATCTTGTAGCTCAGGAAGATTATCAATGTGGGCAATTATATTGGTATCACCAAGGTCTATCACCTCACCTATTAACAGCAGTGGGTTGGTTCCATTGGCAAAGATATCTTTTGTCGGTTTAAAACGGATACGGAAAAGTTGCGGTTCTTTGCTGTTTGGAGCCGCAATTAGATCGGTAACAGTATCTTGTTGTACACTTTGCGGTTCTGGTGACTCTTCAGTCTCGTCATCGCTGCCACTGGTTTCCAGCTCTCTTAAAGCACTTATTATCCGTTTGGCCTCAACCTCATCGGCTACACCTTCACCTGCAGCGACACTCAATAAGGCCCTGATATGGTCACGTGCTGCCAGGGTTAAATCAATAAGGGTTTTTGTTACAGGAAGTGTACCATTACGGGCCATATCAAAGATGGTTTCCACCTCATGGGTAAACTTGGAAACATCATCAAAGCCAAACATGGCTCCTGAACCTTTGATGGTGTGCATGGCACGAAAGACCCTGCCGATCAACTCCTGGTCGGCAGGGCTTGCTTCTAGTTCCAGGAGGGAGTCCTCCAGTTCACTTAGAAGTTCATGTGCCTCTTCTGTAAATGCGCTTGTATCTATCTCAATAGCCACATCTGGTTATCCTTAAAACAGCAAAGTTTTCCAGCAATTTTTCACAAGCTCCACCATTGCCACTAAACAGATAATTTCACCTTTATCATGTTTGTAAGATAATTATCTGTTTTCGATGCTCTTAACCCAACACTTTTTTGATAACACCAAGAAGTTGTGGTGGTTTAAATGGTTTTACAATCCATCCTGTTGCCCCAGCCTTTTTTCCCTCTAGCTTACGATTTCCCTGTGACTCTGTAGTCAACATGACAATGGGAGTAAATTTATATTGGGGTAGCTTACGCAGCTCTGAGATAAGGGTTATCCCATCCATGTTTGGCATGTTTAAATCGGTAATTACCATATCAACCTGCGATGCTTTTAATTTGGTCAACGCATCCTGACCATCCACACCTTGCACCACCTCATAGCCAGCCCCTTTAAGTGTCAACACTACCATCTGTCGAACACTAGATGAGTCGTCAACGGTCATGATTTTTTTAGACATTAATTACTCTCCTTAATCCATAATCCGCTTGCATCGTCATCACCCATACAGCTTGCATAACCTGCATCTGCAATGGTCTCTCTGACAATGGCAGGCACTGTTCCTGCGATGATCAAGTTTTTGTTGTTTTTTTTGATGGCCCGATGGGTAGCGCAAAGTAGTTGAACTGTTGATAAATCCATTCTTTCAACCTCAGCAAAATCAATAACCAATGTATCAGCACCAAAAACACCTTCAAGTAGTGCCTCCTTGAAAGTACTGGCATACTGCACAGTCAGATCACCAGATAATATCATGGTTCCTGTTGAGTTTGTTTTATCAATAGAAAAATCTATCATCTATCTTCTCCAGCCATGGATAAATTAAATAGTGATAACTGTTGCATCTTAAAACCTTTCAAACTCATCATCTGAAATTTCATGGCTACCCATCACCAAATGTGCACCATTTCCAGAACTTTGTGGTGGTAGTGTTTTGAGATGTTCTGGTGCTTTATTTACCCTTTTGGGTGTATGGGCAACCTCCCTTTTTCTGGGGCTATGTTTGGGTTGGGCTGTCTGCTCATTGTTGGTTTTGAAAAAGCCAATGGCAGACTCTAGAATATCAGATTGTGCCGATAGTTCCTCAGATGTTGCTGCCATCTCTTCGGAGGCTCCAGCATTTTGTTGGATAACCTGATCCAGCTGTTGAATTGCCACATTTATCTGTCTGGCTCCCTGGCTCTGCTCTGTACTGGAGGCTGAAATCTCTTGCACCAGTTCTGCGGTTTTTTTGATGTCAGGAACCAGCTTTGTCAGCATATCTCCAGCTCTCTCGGCAATATCAACACTGGAGGCCGAAAGTCCACCAATCTCTCCGGCTGCGGTCTGGCTTCTCTCTGCCAGTTTACGCACCTCTGCTGCCACCACGGCAAATCCTTTACCGTGCTCCCCGGCTCTTGCAGCTTCAATTGCTGCATTAAGTGCCAACAGATTTGTCTGTCTTGATATCTCTTCGATAATGGAAATTTTATCGGCGATTTGTTTCATCGCTACCACAGCCTCATTTACGGCAATGCCACTCTCTTCGGCATCCCTGGCTGCGGTAGAAGCTATCTGTTCAGTTGTTGTTGCGTTATCGGTGTTTTGTTGAATTCCAGAGGCCATCTCCTCCATAGCTGAAGATGTCTCTTCAATAGATGCTGCTTGCTGGGTTGCCCCTTGTGACATGTTTTGGGCAGAGTCTGACAACTCTTGACTGCCAGCAGCCACCTGTTGCGAGGCAACGTTAACTTCACCAACCACTGAGCTTAATTTTTCCACCATATAGCGCAGGGCATTTGCCAGTTGTCCCAGCTCATCTTTTTGTTCAATATTTATGGTTGCGGTCAGATCACCCTCAGACACCTGTTTGGCAAAGGTGACACCTCTGGTAAGAGGGGTGGCAATAGTGTGGGCAACAACCATTGCCACACCAGCTACTATAACCGCCAAAACTATGCCAGCAATAATTATAGTCCAGATTAAATTGGTGATTGGCTTCTGTACCTCTTCAAGATCTATCTCTGCCAGAATCGCCCAGGTAATATCATCTATATGGATGGGTGCATAGGCTGATAGAACTTTGTTGCCATCATGGTTGGTTATAACCTTGGTATCGGTTTGCCCATTCAATGCTTCAGTTGCAGCCTGGGTTTTTATACTGCCCCTGTCGGGATCGGCAAAAGAGAGTTTTACAGTGTGATCTTGGGGGTAGAGAACAGAGTCAGAGCGCATGAGTTTATCAGGTCCGATTAGGTATGTTTCTCCAGTATGCCCCATCCCATCACGTTGCTGCATTATGCTGTTGATGGAGTCCAATGAGAGTTGTAGGGCCACAACTATATCCACCTTGCCATCGTTAACAACAGGTTGGGCAATAAAAGCTGCAGGTTCATTGTTGCTTGGGGCATAGGGGGCAAAATCGGCCATTGCAAACTCTCTGCTTGCAAGTACCTTACGTGTTAAAATGCCCAGATTGGAACTGGCATATTTTCCGTTTAACATATTGGTCTGATAGTCGGACTCTCTAGTGGCACTATAAAAAACATAGCCATCGGGATTCATCAAAAAGAGGTCGTAATAACCGTACATCTCCTGATATTTTTTAAAAAACTCTCCACCGTTATCATCAACAGGGCTAAAAGCCTCAGCAACATCAATCTCTGCTAGCATCGCCCAACGTACACCGAGAAAATCCAACGGGGCAAATGCCGATAAAACCGGGTTGTTGTTATAGTCCATTATGACTTTTGCCCCGCTCTTTCCTGCCAGAGCATCACGTACCCCCTGGGTATCGGCTTTGCCTTTTTCTCTGTTGGCAAAACTAGCAGCAACAGTGTGGTATTTTGGTTCCAGGTAGGAGTCAGAACGCATTAGCTTATCTGCACCCACCAGATATGTCTCACCAGTTTTACCCATACCGGACCGTTCGCCCATGATAGCGTTGATTTGGCTTAGTGGCATACGGAAAATCAGTACACCATGTTTGTTGCCTTTATGGTCAAAAATGGGGGTGGCGATAAAGCTGGCTGGTTCATCATTGCTTGGGGCGTAGGGTGAAATATCACTAAATGCCACAAAGCCTTTACGGAAGTTCTGCTCAACCTTGCGGTATATTTTGCCCAGATCACTGTTACGCCACAGGCCGGAATTCAGGTTGGTTCCAAAGTCAGTATTTTTGTTTACTGTATAGACAATGTTACCATCATGATCCACAAGAAATATGTCGGTATATCCACTATCTACCATCATATTCCGCAACCATGGGTGGTATTTGCCATGGATTCTGTTGTAGATGTTTTTCTGTTGGTTGGCATTTAGTAGATATTTTTTGTCAGAAGGGTTGGGGTTTTCTGAAATATACATGCGTTGTAGATGGCTTGTAACATTAACCCCTAGTTTATCCCAACCTGTTTCAAACTCTGTTAAGCCATCTATCATCATGTGGTTTTCAGATAGCAGTTGTAACTCATTGTTTATGGTAGCCAGATAATCATCGATCTGCTTATGTTTGATGGTTCTAATTGCAATGAGTTTTTCCATGGCTTCGTGACGGAGGGTTTTTACCGTCTCCATCAAAACTCCCATATCCCCCTTACGCTCAGTAAAGTATGACTCAATCTGTGATTTTTTAACCATACGCATGGATTTTAATTCATTGAAACTTGCCTCCATCAACGCTTCTGATGATTTAATGCTGCTAAACCAGCCAACAGTGGCTAATGGAAGCAGGCCAACCAATAAAAAAAGCCCTATTAGTTTAGGCCGCATATGCACATTTTTTAAACTAAGCATGGTCTATCCTTTCGATTACACATAATCGCAGATTGATGCTATAACTAGTTATTACTATTCACAAAAATTTTGTTCTTTGGCTTTGTTGAGCTGTTCAATAACAATACTTGCTATAACGTCTGGCTGGAATTTGGCGACAAAGCCATCCGCTCCCACTGCTTCTGCTTTGGCATGGTTGGTTTTATTGTTCATGGAGCTGTGCAGCACAAGATGGGTTTGAGCCAGTTCCGGTATGGCCTTCACCTTTTTGGTAAAGGTAAAACCGTCCATCTCTGGCATCTCGATATCGGAAATAATCAGGCAAAAACGTTGACTATCATCTTTGAGGGAGTTCTCAAGAGCAACAAGAGCCTTCTCTCCCTCCTCAAACATCTCATATTTAACCCCCAATTGATCAAGGGTGATTTGCAGCATATTTCTGGCAGATTTTGAGTCATCCAAGACCAAAACTTTTAAGTTTTTGAGTTCAGGATCTATACCAGCAACGATAATGTCATCTCTAATATCTGTATTAGCACCATTGATCTCGTTAATTATTTTTTCAATATCGAGAATCTGCACAGTCTCGTTATTTTCATCATAGGTTAAAGCTGTCAGATAGCCGGAGTTTTGTATGGCTTCTCCCGGTGGTTTTACATCTTCCCATTTGACATTAAGCAAGCGATTTGGTTGAGATACCAATATACCCTGGGTGGTGTTGCTATATTCACATATCATTATGTAACTAATGATATTTTTATAATCTATAGGGACCATACCCAGTCCAGATGAGATATCGATAACAGTTACCGAACTATCCCTGAACCTGATAATCCCCACCACCGCAGGGTGGGTTTTCGGGACTATGGTGATCTCTTTTGGTGTTTCAATTACCTCTATGATTTTAAAAACATTTATCCCGTATTGTTGGGAATCAGATAGATAGAATGTCAGCATCTCCATATTGTTTGAAAATGCCACATTTGCTCTATGTTCAACACCGTCCAATTCACTGTCCATAGAGCCTCTCTTCTATTGCTAAACCAATGGGAAATTAAGGAGATTTACCCCACGGGAATATACACGAAACTCCCTATAAAAGTCATCAAAAAAAAAGACTATTTTCACCAGTGCCAAGAATATCTAACATTATTAAAATAATGGAATAATATGGTTTATTCCGGCATATGATAGATAGTTGGGGTTATCTGGTTGAGAGGGGTGTTGATTTGATCTAATGTTTCTGAGTTGCCGATAAACAAAAAACCACCGGGGTTGAGGTGATTGTAAAATTTGTTGATTAGTTTTTCTTTGGTTTGGTGGTCGAAATAGTGTATGACATTACGACAGAAAATAACATCAAACGCCTCACGCAAGCGAAATTTATCATCCATGAGGTTAAGTTGGCGAAAGCTGACCATGGAGCGTAAACTGCTATCAATCCGCACCAGATTTTTACGGCTATCTTTGCTTTTTAGAAGATATTTTTTTTTGATTTGCATAGGTAGCTCTTCTACCTTCTGCATTTTATAGACGGCATCCTGGGCTTTGGAAAGAGCTTTTTTGGATATATCGGTGGCAAGCACTTTAGCTTTAAAATTAATTCCCGGTATCCGTTCGCTAAACTCTTTGAGTACCATGGTCATGGTGTATGGCTCTTCACCGGAGGAGCAGCCAGCACTCCATAACATCAAGGGGCGACCAACCCCAGCACCGTTGTTATGGACAAGTTTTGGTAAAACTTGACGGGCCAGATATTCATAGTGTTCGGGTTCATGAAAAAAACCGCTTTTGTTGGTGGTAACAACATCTATAAAGTGGGTTAACTCTTCATCACCCTGTGATGGATCAAGTACCCGGTCAATATACTCTCTACAAGATGGTATACCTAGAGTCTCTATCCTTTTTTTCAACCATTGGGGAAGAGAGCTCTTTTTTGATTTTGGCACACGAATACCAAAATTATTATAGATAAATTTACTGAGACGTTCAAAATCATTGTCCGAAAAAGGCTCGTTGCCATCCTGTTTTTGGAAAGGATTCTTCATCTGCCAAAAGTCCATCGTAAAATTTTCATTATTAGCTTTCGATAAAAGAGCAACAGAGTAACATATCCGGTTAGATAGAGCACCCTTAAAAAACTTGTGGAAACGAAATAATATGGTGTATGGTTTTAAAAAAAAAGGATATTCTCGGTTTTAACCCTTAAGCTTGAGTAATATTCTTTTGCTTGGGGTGTATTGGGAGATGAGACTATGAGTGAACTGAGTGACGACGCTTTGATTGCTGAGCTGAAATCAAGGTTTGATACAACAAAAAAAGCTTTGGATGATGTAAAAATGATCACCAAAAAGCTTGAGGAGATGAACCGTAAGCTTCGGGAATCTGAGCAGATTAAAAGCACTTTTATCTCTCTGGTAAAAAATGAGATCAATAACCCTTTAACCTCTATTCAAGGGCTTTCCGAACAGCTCAAACAGGGTACACACTCCCCTGAAACGGTCACCTCCATTGCCGATATGATCCATCAGGAATCATTTGACCTTGATTTTCAACTACGTAATATATTTATAACCGCCGAGCTTGAATCGGGAGAAGCTGAGGTGCAAATCTCCTCAGTTGATGTAACAGCGATAATCAATGATGCCATTGACTCTTCAAGCCATCTTTTAAAAGAGAAAAAACTAAATATTAGGGTAGAAACCCCCGGTAAAATTATCTTCAACACCGATTCTTCACATCTAAATTTGATTGTTGCAAACCTTCTGGCCAACGCAATTGAGTTTAATATTGATGGCGGTGATGTTGTAATTAAAGCCAGTGTGGCCGATGAGACCCTCAACCTAACTGTGGAAGATAGTGGAATTGGTGTTGACCCAACCAGAATTGGTCGTCTTTTTGACCGTTTTTATCAATCTGATGCTGGCATTACGAAACACCATAAGGGCCATGGTTTAGGGTTGGCTATAATAAAAGCACTCATAGATTCTATGGACGGAACCATAAATGTTGAAACCCCAAAAAAAGGTGGCTCAATTTTTTCCCTCACTCTACCCCACAAGCAGATTGATGCCGACTCTGCAACCTTTGAGGTGGATGGTGGTGCATTCTTTTTTGATGATGATGAATCAGCAGAAGCGTTTTGATAGATGTATGATAAGGGTAAACTAAAGCAACATTTTCTAATGCCGGGTGCGCTATTTGTCAAAGATGATGACTATGCTATCACCACGGTGTTGGGTTCTTGTATAGCTATATGTATTTGGGATAAAAGCCTGTTGAAAGGTGGCATGAATCATTACAAGCTACCTCTCTGGAACGGTGATGGGCTTCCTACCCCTAAATATGGCAACATAGCCATTAATGTATTGGTTGAAAAAATGTTGGCTATGGGGTGTAAAAGGAAAAACCTGACCGCAAAAGTGTTCGGTGGTGGGGCAGTACTTAAAGGAAATGCAGGGGTTATGAATGTGGGAGAGCGCAACATAGAGGTTGCTTGGGATATTTTAAAAGTAGAAAAGATACCTGTGGTTGCTTCAAGTGTAGGAGGGGAGGAGAGTCGTAAAATTATCTTCTCTACCCGTGACGGCTCAGTTATGATGAAAAAGTCACAAAACAGTACATAAATTTCTTTAAAAAAATGGTGGCTATATGAGCGACAGTTGGGATGACCATGCCGATGGTTGGGATGGGGATGAAAGGGTGGTTTTTTACTCTGAGATGGCATACAAATCCCTTTTACAGGTAATCAAGCCAGAAGGATTGAAGGTGCTTGATTTTGGCTGTGGTACTGGTCTGTTAAGCCAAAAAATTGCAAATCATGCCAAAGAGGTTGTGGCCTTGGATTCCTCCCCCAAGATGGTTCAAGTATTGAAGAAAAAAAATCTAGCCAATGTAGCAACAGTCGTTGGTGAGTTGTCCCAAGAACTAATTGATGGCAATGGACTTTTTCATGATAAATTTGATCTGATTGTTGCATCATCTGTCTGCGGTTTTTTAGATGACTATGGGGCAACAGCAAAGCTATTAAAACAGCTTTTAGTGTCTGGAGGTATGTTTGTGCAGTGGGATTGGCTATCAGGGGAGGATGATGATTCAGGGTTAAACCAAAAGCGGGTGCAGGCTACTTTAACCAAGGCAGGTTTTAACTCTATCTCCTTTAGTCAGCCCTTTAGCATACCATCTGCCAATGGTGATATGGCTGTTTTCATGGCTTTGGGGACTAACTCATAAACAGGATTTTATTTAGCGCAAAACAACACTATTGGTGTGGCTTTTGATATATGGTAGGGGCCACCTGTTTTACTGGTACTTCTATGCCGTTTAAGGTCTCGGCATGACCAATAAAAAAATAGCCACCCGGTAGCAGGTTGCGGCATAGTTTATTGACAATATTTGCCGATGTCTTACGATCAAAATAGATTAAACAGTTACGGCAAAAAATAATGTCGTAATAGTTGTGAATATTATAGTCGGCATCCATAAAATTGAGATGGTGAAACTGGACCATGGAACGCAGTTTTGGCCCCATTCTTACAGAGGGATTTTCTCGGTTTTTGCTTTTTAACATGTACTCCTTTTTTATGTTTAAGGGTACACCATCAACCTTGCTCTTTTCGTATACAGCATTAAAACCTTTTTTTAACGCTCTGGTGGAGAGATCAGAACCTAAAATTTTTACTTGATAATTTGTAATCATTTTAGATTTTGCAAACTCCATGGCAACTATTGCCAATGTGTAAGGCTCTTCCCCGGAAGAGCAGGGTGCACTCCATATCTGTAAAGGTCGCTTGGAGCCAGCTCCCTTTTTTTCCATAAGGGTTGGCAGGGCTGTTGATGTCATATAATCAAAATGGGCTGGTTCACGAAAAAAATCTGTTTTATTTGTTGTAACCAGATCCAAAAAGTTGATCATCTCCTCTCCCGAATGTTTTGGATTTAATATCCAATCCACATAATCAGAAAAAGAGGTCATTTTTAAAATTCGCAATCTTTTTTGCAGACGAGCTGTTAGCAAAGAACGTTTTGAGTCAGGCATCTGGATGCCCACCTGCTCTTGGATAAAGCTAGCTAACCTTTTGAAATCTTTGTTTGACAACCCTTTTGTACTGGGAATACCCATTACAATAATTTACATCCTTTATAATATTTATGGGTTAGATATTTAGCTCGGTGTATCTAGTTAATCTGCCTGACAAAATGCAATATTCTACTATATTTTTTAAAGGCTGACTTATAAAACGAAACGAAATTCAGTATAAACAATTTGCCATTGTGTAATCAAACTATGTAGTATACTACCCTGTAATTTTTTCACCCATATATAAATGCCTAACTATTTTCATGGCTTTAAAGAGGTACATAGGTCTGTTATGGCTATTAAACGTGTTGTTGATGTAGATCCGGGCATGGTTTTGGCTAGTGACGCCATGGATATGAGTGGTCGAATGCTTCTTGCTGCTGGCAAAGAGATAACCGCAAAACATCTTAAAATATTCAGAACTTGGGGTGTGCCAGAGGTTGATATCAAAGAGGATTCCCCCTCAGGTGCTGATGGTGATGCTGAATCTTCATCCCGATCTGATGGTGAAGACAAGTTTGAGGTCAAAGCCAAAGCGCTTTTTTGTCAAAATGACTTAAACGACCCTCTTATAAAAGAGCTATTTAAATTTTGTGTATCCCAGATGAAAAAGAACCCTTCACTAATCAAAGTAACCACTGAGGAGCCGGTAAAAAAAGCTCGTCGTGCTCTACCTAAGAGTTCCCAAGGAAGGATGTCCCGCCATGGCCGTCGTTGATTTAGAACGTTTAATTGATTCTGAAAGTCAAATTGCCTCAATGCCGGCAATTGTTCCTCGTATCAACAAGGCAGTGGATGATCCTCGCAGCTCAATGGATGCTGTAGGCAAGATAATTACCGAGGACCCTGCTCTTTCAGCCCGTCTTCTTAAACTTGCCAACAGTGCTTTTTACACAAGCCCTTTTCCGGTCAAAACAATTTCAAGAGCTTTGACCATGATAGGCACAAAGCAGCTAAAAGAGCTTGTCACAGCAATATTTACCGTAAAGATGTGTGATAAATATGCTGGCAAACAGATAAATATGGATGCTTTTTGGCGACACAGTATAGCATGTGGAGTTGCGGCAAGGGTTATTGCCACTGCTAAACGTCTGATAAATACTGAACGTTTTTATCTGGCTGGTCTTCTACACGATGTCGGGCATCTGATAATTTTTACCAAACTTTTGCAACATACCGAAAAGCTTGCTGCACAGAGTAGGGAAGGTAAAATACCGGTCTATAAACTGGAACGTGAGCTACTTGGTTTTGATCATGCTGAGGTGGGAGGTAAGCTACTTAAAACCTGGCAACTTCCTCCTGAATTGGTTATTCCGGTTATGAACCACCACACACCCTCAAAGGCAGATGATTTTCAGCTGGAGACAGCAATAATTCATGTGGCCGAGGTTATAGCATCCAGTATGCTCTATGGCAGTGCCATGGAGCCACATGTACCACCTTTTGATAAAGCGGCATGGGAAATCATAGGAACTCCACTTAATACACTGCCGACGATCATTGAACAGGTACAAATACAGTTTGAGGATGCTGTTAAGATATTTGCCCCTAAGTGATCTATGAAAAGTGACGATCCGGATTATACCAGCTCACTTGAAGAGAGAGTTGAATATCTTGAGGCTGCCAATCGTCAGCAGGCATTTACCATGGAACTTGCGGCATCCATGGTTCATTTTCACGGTAAACTCAGCCATACCAGACAGGTAAGTGTCATTATTGCCGAGTCGCAAAAATTTTTAAAAAGATTTTTGTTGGACTTTAAGTTGATGTCTTTTTTTGCTGTTGATGAGGAAGATGCCAGCTTTACCTTGATCTCTTGCAACCCAAAAGATAAATGGAGTGAAATTCAAAAATTTGGTGATCAGCTTATCGATTCCGGTGAGTTTGCCTGGGCTTTAAATCAACACCGTGGTCTCATTACCCAATCTAAACTTTGGGGCCAATCTGTCTTTCTGCATCAGCTAGCTACCGACCAACGAATTCGTGGCATGTTTGTTGGGGTTATTGATCTACATGATCAGGATCTTTCAGGATCTTATCTTGAGCTTTTTTCCATTGTATTTCGTAACACTGCTTATGCTTTAGAGAGTGCCGAGCTTTATCGGATGCTTGATGATCATGCCAAAAATCTTGAGGAGCGTGTTTTACAACGCACATCTGAACTAAATGCCTCAAACCGTGACCTTGAAAAAGCCAATAAATTTATTCGCAATACATTTGGCCGTTATATGTCCGATGAGGTGGTGGATACAATTTTGGATACACCAGAGGGGCTGCAACTGGGAGGAGAGCGTAAAGAAGTTACGGTATTGATGAGTGACCTACGAGGGTTTACTGCACTTAGTGAGAGGCTGGACTCTCAAGAGCTTTTCACCATTCTCAACAGCTACCTTGAGGTGATGACAGAGATCATCTTAAAATATCATGGAACCATAATCGAGTTTTTGGGTGATGGTATTCTTGCTCTGTTTGGTGCTCCTGTTGTACGTGATGATGATGTGCAAAGTGCAGTAGCCTGTGCTCTGGAAATGCAGCTGGCAATGGAACAGGTAAATGCCAATAACTGGGATGCTGGTTATCCTCAACTACAAATGGGCATAGGTATAAATACTGGCAGTGTTGTTGCTGGAAATATTGGCTCAGAAAAACGTAGTAAATATGGTGTTGTTGGGGCAGCAATCAACTTTGCAGCCCGTATTGAATCAACAACTGTGGGAGGACAGATTTTAATTTCCCATAGTACCAAACAAAAGTGTGCTGCAAGATTACAAATAGAGGATACCTTGCAGATCAAACCCAAAGGTATAGTTGATCCTGTTAATGTCTACCAGGTGGTTGCTATTGCTGAACCGTATAACATCGCTCTATCCAGGCCAATAGCGACAAAATTTATTTTAGCCCCTCCCGGCCTAATTGTAGAAATTGCCCTGTTAAAAGGTAAAAATGTCGGTGATTTCGAGCTTGAAGGTAGTATAATAGGGGTATCTAAAGATGCGGCTGAAATTCAAACCAATGGCAAACTAGAAAAATATATAAACCTGAAATTAGCACTCAATTATGCTGGTAAGACCATCACCAGTGAACTGTTTGCCAAGGTGACAGGGATTCAGAGTGGGAAGATAGAAACATATATCATCACTTTTACCTCAACTCCAGCCAGTGCCGCCAAGCTATTCAATACAATTATCAAACAGCAACAGTTCTAGTCTTGTTAGTAAAAATCTCTTCTCATTATTGCCATATTTTTTTTAACATGTTGAAGTTTTGTTGGCCTGTTTTCCTGTCTTTAAAAATTTTAAAATATCGGTGGAATATAAATTCATATCCACCGATATTTTGAGTTTGATTTGTAATGTGTTTCTAGGTTTAACAATATTAATATCCTGAAACGGTGGATGAAGAGTAACTACCACAGTAGTCACTTTCACCATATCTATCGATTACACCATTATTAATAGAAAAGCCGCCATAGCTGTATAAATAACTCACAATCAATCCATTAGAGCTTAAACATTGCAAGGAGAGGTATCCTGAGGTGCAACTAGTTCCTTCAGAATATGTACCATCATCATTAAAGCTCGCTATATAATCACTGCATGTTGAGTATGAAGAGGGAAGAGAGTAGGACAAAATGCTGCATTCGCCATAACTGCCCAAATCCCTTTTTATCGAACATGTAGTTGTAGTTGTTGTCGTGGTGGTAGTTGTTGTGGTGTTAGTGGTGGTATCGCTGCTACTGTCACTACTACTATCACTGTCACTAGAAGATACCGCTACAGCAGCACCACCTGCCACTACAGCACCAATTCCTGAAATTGCAGCAGTACTCAACCCTGCTGTAGTAGCAACAGCTGTTGTGGCTCCTACGGTTGCTGCTGTAGTAGTAGCTGCAGCTGTAGTTACTGCCGCTGTAGTTGCTGCTGCCGTCGTAGTTGCTGCTGCCGTCGTAGTTGCTGCTGCCGTAGTGGTTGCTGCTGCTGTTGTGGTAGCCGCTGCTGTAGTGGTTGCTGCTGCTGTAGTAGTAGCAGCGGTTGTAGCTGCAGTAGTGGTAACTGTTGAAGCCCCTACACCAACTGTAGCGGTAGTTGCAGAAGTGGCTGTTATTGTTCCAGCACTAACAGCACCTGCACCAACAGTTGAACCTCCCGCAGCGGATTGACTGACTACTCCTGCAACAACACCAAATTTAGAAGCTGAAATAACAGAATCTGTGACGATATTATCCGAAAAACCTGCTATTTTGGTCGGAGCAACTGCCAGCTCTGTATAGACCTGAATTGGTTCTATTGAGTTGGGTTGTACAGAGTCTCCTTCCATTGCAATTACCGTGGTTTCATAAGTCTGGGATTTAACCACTTTATTGTCGCCATTTTTAACTAGAATCAAATAATTAATACTGCCTGCATCAGCAACTGGAGCAGGTAGAGTACCAACAAATACATTATCACTGAAAATCTCCATGGCAATAAAATTAAAGCTCTTTCCATCTGCTGCTTTAAAATAGGTTCTAACCACATCAACACCGGAAGGGTCGCTGACATTAACCATGATTTTTATACGTTCACCAGAGTTGGTGCTTGTTATTCTGTTGTGAACAATTACGGTATTGGCAGATGTTGCAGCGGTAACGGTTTTAATAATTGGAGTACTAAAGGATAAAAATAGCGGCAGCAGACAAGTTAATAATATTTTTTTGATTATAGTATTCAATGGCTTTTCCTCATAGTTAAAATTAAACTTTAAAAAGTACGAGTTGATTTTATGGCCAGAATTTTGTTGCGAATTTCTCTAGCAAACCCAGAGCCTTTTACAAAAGTTGCGACGAGTTTTTTTTCAATATCTTCTTGGGAAATATCTCGCAGGAGTTTCCGGACTAACGTTTCCAGACACACTTTGTCTGTGGATTGAATTTCCATGTTATTTCCTGGTAAATAAAACTGGTTTATAGCTTGGCTCTTGAAAGACCAAGGGGTATTGTTAATACCCCACCCAAAAAATTGCTATCCATTTTGGCTGTTGTTCATGGCGCAACAATTTAGGATTGGTCTCTTAAACAGCTTAAGCTTGGGGGGAATGTTAAGACAAAAAAAAAGACGTGTCTGTCAACAGAACACGTCTTTTTAGGTCATAATAGTTGGAAAGGTTTGTCGTAATTTTATGACGCTTATTTCACTCAACCAGACCTTTTTCCAGTGCATAACGGGTCAAGTCTGAGTTGCTGGACAAATTCAATTTATTGAGAATTCGCCGTCGATAGGTGCTAACCGTACTCACTGTGATATTCAACTCGCTGGCTATTGTAGATAGGGACGCTCCGTTTGCTATTTTGCATAAAACACCGTATTCCCGATCAGATAGAGTGTTATGTAGCGGAACATCATTTTGGCTGTTTATCTCTCCCACCAACTCTTCAGCCACACCTGCTGCAACATAACGCTTACCCCCCATGATCTTGTGTATCGCTTTTACCAATTCATCGGCGGCCTCTAGTTTTGTTAGATAACCAGCAGCTCCAGCATTGAGAAAACGTAGCGCAAGAGAGCCTTCCTCATGTTGGGTTAATATAAGAACCTTTTTTCTGGGATTATCAAGGAGCACCCGTTTTAATACATCGAGTCCTCCCATATCAGGCATAGAAACATCAAGGAGCAGAAAATCCCACTCAGTTTTACGAAGTAGACGTAATGCCTCTTTTCCATTGCCAGCTTCGCCAACCACCTCCATACCGGACTCTTCGCTAAGAATCCTTTTTAATCCATCACGTACAATGGCATGATCGTCTGCAATAAAAACACGAATCATCTTTTATTTAAACCTCCATGTTTGGTGGTGGAATTCGTACCCATAAACGGGTTCCTCCTTTTTTTTGTCGCTCCAAGCCGAACTGACCATCTAACTGCATCACTCTTTCACGCATATTACCAACACCAAAAGAGTTTTTACTGTTTAACTCTTGCAGATCAACCCCATCTCCATCATCCAATACCTCCAGAGCAACACATGTTTCATCGCTGCTCAACAGCACTTCAACCTCGTTGGCATTTGCATGTTTTGCTACGTTGGTTAGAGCCTCCTGGCAGATACGAAAAAGTGCTGTTTTATAAAGATCGTTTAGCTCTATCTCAGGGGGGGATTTTGCCCAACGAGCTTTTATTCTACTGTGGTGACTCATCTCTACCATCAGCCAATCCAAAGCTGGGGTTAAACCAAACTCATCCAAAACTTTAGGCCGCAAAGAGCGAGAAATTCTTTTTACTGTTCCACTAACCATACTCAAAGCATCGCTCATCTCTTTTAACTGTTTGTTGAGATCTTTGTTATGTTTGGGAGGGTGTTTCTGCAACCAGGAGATATCCATTTTCAACTTGGTTAATTGACTGCCAAGCTCATCATGAACTTCTGCGGCAATTCTTTTTTTCTCACTCTCTCTGGTCTGCTCCATATGGGCTGAAAGTTCTCGTACCCTCTGTTTTGATTTAACCGCCTCTTCTTCAGCCTTTTTATGGGCGGTTATATAACGGGAATTGTTTATGGATAGAGCGGCCTGAGTACCGATCAAGCGTGTCATTTCCACCTGTTTTTGGGTAAATACACCAGTTGATAGGCTGTTCTCCAGGTAGATGATACCAATGACATTTTCTTTGCTAACAAGGGGGACAGCTAGAGCAGATTGTGGCTGTTTACTGACTATATATTTGGTTTTGGCAAAAATTTCGTTATCCTTGGCGGCATCCCAAACCAAGCTCTGTTTGTTGCGTTCAACATGGCGGATTATTTCAGTGGGTACATAAGGGTGATCTCCTTGTGTTGAATCCAAAGGTAGAGATGGCAGTAAACGTACCGAAGATAGATCAGCATCTGCCATCAATAGTAGTTGTTCTTTCTCTTTAAGTGTCAACACCCCACGTTGGGCGCCTGCATTCTCAATGGCTAGTGTCATGAGTTTTTTTATTAGTGAATCTGTATTGATTTCGCTGAATAGTATTTGGGAGGCTTGAATAACACTGGGAAGATCCAACAAAGCTGTTGAAAGTTCATGACCGCTCTGGGATTGGGATAAAGAGCTTGTTGCCACAGTAGGGCCATTTTCATTTGTGAGGTAGGCAGAAAAGCGGCTTTCCAGATCGTCTACCTTGGCAGCTGCCCCCCAGCGTCCATAAACATGTCTGGCATCCTTTAGATAATGACGAGCAACATGATATAATTTTTGCTCAAGATAAAAACATCCTGCCAGCTCCATTGCCAATGCTTCATCGCCCATATATCTGTTTTTATTGGCTAGCTGTATGGCTATGTCATAATGATCTCTGGCTATGTTGCTGTTTTTCAATATACGATTTTTTTCTGCTTCAACCAGATGAAATTTACTTGAAAAATTCATTGGAGCAAAATCTGCCAATGTTTTTAAGCGTGTCTGATTACTGTCTATTTTTTCTGTAAATGTTATTTGTTCCTCTTTGTTGGCAGAGGGGTAAAGTGCCAATCGGGTGAGTGATCCATAGAGAAGTAAAACAGAGGTTACTGTGGGTGCGCCAACTCCCAACTCTTCTGCCCTGATGGATTCAGTTAGAGCTTGCCGATATTTTCCAAAAAGATATAGCAGCACAAGCCTTGCTAGGCTGACAATAAAAATAGAGCCATAATTATGCTGTTTGATACATAAATCCATATCATCTTTGCCATCGAGACTCCATCCACTCAAATGGTGATAAGGTCGCTTTTCACCTATCAGGTTTAACATCATCTGATAACCAGCCAAACCAGCTTCAGTTGTGTTTCGTAGTCCGAGTTGTTCTAATATGGTTAAAAATCGCTGGGACTGTTTTTTTGTTTCTATTAAAGGTCGTCCTGAAAATGAGCTGATAATTATAAAACCATTACCTGTAGGTGAAAGAACATCAAACTGTCCATTTTCAAGGGCAATTTCAAAAGCAGTTGACATAATTTCCAAGGCTTTTTCCACATGTTCTTTCCCGTCGGTAAGATGCGCCCCTACATATTGATATGTCCTGGCTATACTTTTTTTATGCTCATGTTTTTTTATCAACTGCAATGAGGTTTTGCCGATAAAATTAGCCGCTTCATAGTCGTGAAACTTAAACTCCATAATTATTCCAAGCATTGAAAAAAGAGCGGGAAATTGTTCAGTCAGCCCATGTTCAAATGAAAACTCAACCCCTTTTGCTGTAACCTCCAACAATATAAAAGGGTTAACCATATAGGCTGAGATACCACAGCGAATAAAGAGATCAACTGCTTCCATGATATTAGGATCATATGTCATGGGTAAATTGAGAATGCTCTGTGTGGTTCTGCCTGAAATTAATTGCGAAATTTTTTCAGGCTGTTCTCGATAATCCCCAGCTTGGATTTCATTTGTAATGGTGACACCAGTCAATACCAAAGCAGTAAGACCAATATCCAGACATTTTTGATGTTGACCACTGCCAGTATAGGCAGCCATCTGGATTTTATATATTTTTATCAGGTCAAATTTGTCGGATATATTTTTAAATGTGGTTGCTGCCAACTGCTCCATCTCATCAAGTCGTGTTGACAGAAATGCCCCTTCGGTTGCCTCTAGATGTAAGTCCAGGGTCAGCTTGTAATTATCTTGCCAGGAGTTTTCTGGTAGAAGATTAAGCCCAGCCCGAAAGAGGGTGTAGGCAGGATCAAAAGCTGCCGAAGCCTTGGCTTGATGCCCGGCTAGTAGATAAAGATTGGCTATTTTAAGACGTTCTTTGCTATCGTGAATTAGATGAGAAACGTGATTAAAATGGTTGCTGGCGGCAAAAAGTTGCTCACCTTGAGGCTGGTTGTCAATATCAGCCAATAATAGTCGCCCAATAGCGAGATGGTGTTTGTGCTGGGTCTGTTGATCCATTGAGTCATAAGCAGCCCTCTGTACCCAGTCATGGACAAAGCGGTAAGAGGTGCTGTAATGATCGTCCTGGTAGTGTGCAAGTTGGTAGTCACGATCCAGTGGTATTATAAGACCTTCCTGCAATGCGGGCCAAAGCTCTCGTGCAATATTCTGGGATGAGGTTTCATGAACTCTATGGATTAGCCCTAGATCAAACGTAGTACCGATACAGGCAGCTAATTGTACGGTACGTTGGGTTTCAATCCCTAGCTGATCAATTCTATTTGCCATTAATTGGGCAAGGTTATCTGTAATATCCTGGCCTTTTATCCCGGCTACATCCCACTGCCAGCAGTTGTTTTTGAACTTAAGAAGGTTTTTGGCGTGTAGTATCTTTAAAAATTGCAGTAGAAAAAATGGATTGCCAGCAGTTTTGTTTTGACACAAATTTGCCAGATCATCCACTTGCTCAAGTGATTGGCGTGTAGTATCAGCTACCATCTGGGCTGTATGTTCCAACCCTAGTGGTGGCAATGTTATGATTTCTGGATTAACCCCTTTTTTACCAATGTTATCCAGGGATGCCATAAGAGCGTGAGAGTCGTCCACCTCTTCGTTGCGGAATGAGCCGATTATCAGCATATACGGCGTAGTATTGAGGGTACAGTGCTTTTCTATTAAATGGATTGAGGGGAGGTCGGCCCATTGCAGATCATCAAGAAAAAGTACTAGTGGCTGATCTTTTTGTGAAAAAACAGAGAGAAAATCATGTAGTACAACCCGAAATCGATTTCCTGCTTCCTCTGAATCCAACTCCGGAATCTCTGGTTGAGCTCCAATTAATCTTTCCAACTCAGGGAGTATTTCAACCATGATCCTACCGTTATTTGCAACGGCTTTTAAAATCCGTTCTTTCCATTCCAAAAGGCTTGATTCACTCTCTCCCCATAATCCATCCAGTAGTTGTTTCAATCCTTGGATGAGAGCCAGATAGGGTTCGTCACGGGATAACAGGTTATATTTACCGACGGCAAACAGACCTCCCAACGTCAACACCTGTTGTCGCAACTCCCCAACCAGAGCTGTCTTACCAGATCCTGCATGACCTGCCACCAAAACAAGTTCCGAGCTGCCTTTAGCAGCCCGTTCATAACTGGTGAGAAGCTGTTTGATCTCACTGTCACGACCATATAGTTTTTGTGGTATACGAAAACGGCTCAACTCATCCTGTTGACCAATTGCAAAAGGGGGTATGGTCTGGCTGATATTCCATTGCTTAAGAGAGTTTGTAAGATCAGCTAGCAGTCCATTGGTTGATTGATAACGTTTTTCAGGATCTTTATTCAGTAGTTTCAGAACAATTTGGGAAAGTGGTTCAGGTATATCGGATCTAAGTTTATGGGGTGGCTTTGCTTGTCTGGCAACATGGCTATGGACAATTTGCAAAGGTGTGTTGTGGGGAAAAGGCTTGCTGCCTGTCAGTAGTTCATAAAAAGTAGCACCCAATGAATAAAAGTCGGTGCGATAGTCTACCAACCGATTCATTCTTCCGGTCTGTTCTGGTGAGATATAGGCCAGGGTTCCCTCAAGTAGGTTCAGGGATTTGGGAAAAGGGGTTTCCTGACCAAGTTGTGAAGCAATTCCAAAGTCAATAATTTTGATTTGATCTGTAGTACGATTCCAAACAATGTTTGATGGATTGATATCTTTGTGAATTACATTTTGCGCCTGAATTTGACCAAGGGCTTGGGTTATCCGAATTGCCAGATCAAGAAAATGGTTGATTTTAAGTGGTCCATGTTGCCGTAAATGAATATCCAGAGATTCCCCAGCAAAATCCTCCACCAATAGGGCTAGACTATTTCCATGTCTTTGTAATCCGTATGATTGAACGATGCCAGGCTGTTTGTCGAATAACCTGGTGGTTTCATATTCCAATTGAAATTGTGCCAGATTTTCCGGGCTGGGGTATTCACCATTGAGAACTTTGAGGATAATATGGCTATTGTCGGCAAGTCGAAGACAGCGATGGATTTTGGACTGATTACTCTCATATATACAGCTAAGAAATTGCAACTTTTCAAGTCTGTTTTTTGGGTCAGTAATATTCATAATAAAAACTCACTATTTTTTTCTGACCCTTGAGCAAAAATAAACCTACAGATTCGTAGTAGCGACTGCCACAAGAGACCGCTTAGCTTACTAAATACCAGCATTTAGGTAGATAGTTGCAATATTATGTTGTAAAATAAAATTTATATATTTGATTTTACATTTTTTGATCTCCACGGTTCATTTGTATTAAGAAACATTAAACGTAGAATTATAACAAAGTTGTGGATGGTTTATCCAGAAAATCCCTAGCTATTAACCGTAACCTACTCATAGTTGTTGATTTTTGTAGAGAGAACATTTGTTCAACATTAACAAAAAATTTCCATCAATCATCTAGCTACATTTTTGTTTATGCCCGTATCAATTTTATAACAGTTTGATTTGTTTGTGGTTTAACTGTCAGCCGTCAAATAATCTCAGCAATATTTGAACTTAATTATATTCTAATATTCTAATCATTCAAGATTGCCATTTTTGCCCTGTTGGCAAAACAAGGTTTAACATTTTTTATGAATGGTTGGAACAGTGAATATATATACAAAAACACAACAATTTAAATATCTGTTTGTCGCCTCTCTCTTTATGGTGGCAACACTGCTTACAGCAAATCTGGGCCACAGTGGTAAAGCCACTCTCAAGACCCAGCCTGCCACCAACAAAAACTATTTATCAGAGCTTGTGTTGGATGGAGTGGTGGAGGCGGTGAACAGAGCCACCATGACCGCAGAGGTGGCAGGACAGGTTGTTGCAGTTAATTTTGATGTTAACGACTATGTAGAAAAAGGTCAGATATTAATCGAAATTAAAGGCAAAAAACGCAAAGCAAACCTCTCAGTTGCTAAATCTGCTTTGCTAGAGGCCCAAGCTGGTTATAAGCAAGCAAAGGGTGAATATTCTCGCCATGTAAAACTGTTTGAAAAAAAGCTGATTGCGGCAAAAAAAATGGA
Source organism: Magnetococcales bacterium (assembly GCA_015232405.1). Classification (GTDB taxonomy): domain Bacteria; phylum Pseudomonadota; class Magnetococcia; order Magnetococcales; family JADFYX01. Next base: position 40,261 of record JADFZS010000020.1, read on the forward strand.
GCAGATAAAAGCAGCTTTTACCACTGCCAAAGCCCGTTTTACAGCAGCCAAGGCCCAGGTGGATAGTGCCAGTGAAACAGTGGCAAATAACATAGTACGCGCCCCTTTTTCCGGTTATGTTCTGGAGCGGTTTGTCCACTTGGGTGAGACAGCACAAATAGGTCAACCGCTGTTTTCCGGTATGTCACTGGCCTCTTTACGGCTGTTTGTCAAAGTTCCCCAACAGTCCATTATCCGTGTGAAAAGGTTTAATAAGGCAAGGGCGATTTTTGGTGATTCAGAGGAGTTGTCCCTCAATAAAATGACGGTCTTTCCCTATGCCGATGAAAAAACCCACAGCTTTGGGGTGCGTCTGCCACTACCAAAAAATCTAAAAGGTTTTTTCCCCGGTATGATTGTAAAAGTTGCCTTTAAAGTCGGTTATAAAAAAAGACTGTTTATACCTGTTGAATCTGTCATCCACCGTAGTGAAGTAACAGGTGTTTACAGTGTAGAAAATGGTCGTATAAATTTCCGCCGGGTGTTGGTTGGAAGAGAGCTGGATGGTGAAATGGTTGAGGTTCTCTCTGGTCTAATTGAGGGTGAACATGTGGCATTGGACCCGGTTAAAGCAGGGCAGGTAAGATTACAATCTTTAGATAAAAAGATAACCCTATGAACAACAAATTATCTATATCTGGTCGGATTGCAGGCCAGTTTCAAAACTCAAAAATAACACCTCTTCTGGCAATAATGGGTATGTTGCTCGGGCTATTTGCTTTGGCAATAACACCCCAAGAAGAGGAGCCGCAAATATCTGTTACCTTTGCCAATGTATTTATCCCTTTTGCTGGTGCTAGTGCCAGTGAGGTTGAGCAGATAGTTGCAATACCAGCCCAACAGATACTATCGGAGGTAGATGGACTTAAACATATATACTCTGTTTCAAAACCGGGTATGGCTGTTATAACAGTGCAGTTTAAAGTTGGTGAAGATAGAAATGCCGCTATTTTAAGGCTCTATAATGCGGTGTTTTCCAATGCCGATTTTCTACCGCAAAATCTTGGTGTTGGTCAGCCACTTGTCAAACCCATGGGTATTGATGATGTTCCTGTTGTCAGCTTTACCTTGTGGAGCCAAGATCCTGCAATGGGAGCTTATGAACTATCCCAGGTGGCCCATACCTTGGAGGCGGAATTAAAAAGGGTAGAGGGAACAAGAGATGTCTATAGCATTGGTGATAGCCAGCGTATTGTCCATGTAAAACTGGACCCCATTAAAGTTGCTGGTTACGGTCTTTTTGTTGAACAGATTGCCGGATCTCTTCAAGCTTTCAACACAGTAAAACATGCTGGCAGTATTGTTGATGCCAATAAATCAATATCTGTACAAGTTGGTAAATTTCTCTCTTCAGTTGAAGAAGTGGCCTCTTTAAGTATCGGTATACATAAAGGTTATCCGGTATATCTGCGTGATGTCGCAAAAATTAGTTTAGGTCCAGACCAGCCAAAACAGTATGTATGGATCGGTACTGGACCCGGAGCTGTAAAAAGTCTGCAAGATCAACCAGCGGTAACCATAGCCGTGGCAAAAAAACCGGGTGTAAATGCTGCCTCTATAGCCAACAGTGTTATTGACCGTATGGAGAGTATGCGTGGGTTTGTCATTCCCGATGATGTCAACTTTACTGTTACCAGAAACTATGGTGCAACAGCTGCTGCCAAAGCTTCAAAATTAATTGGTAAACTGGCCTTTGCCACTGCATTTGTTGTTATTCTCGTACTTGTTACCATGGGGTGGCGTGAGGCTGCTATTGTGGGTGTTGCGGTTGTTCTTACCTTGGCTTTAACCCTGTTTGCTAACTGGGCTTGGGGTTTTACCTTAAACAGGGTATCTCTGTTTGCCCTTATCTTTTCTATCGGTATCTTGGTGGATGACGCCATTGTGGTGGTGGAGAATATTCACCGCCATATGCACGGTAGTAAAAAATCACTTTTGGATATCATTCCCAAAGCTGTGGATGAGGTGGGCAGCCCGACTATTTTGGCAACTTTCACAGTTATAAGTGCGCTTTTACCCATGGCGTTTGTCACCGGATTAATGGGACCGTACATGTTGCCAATTCCCATAAATGCAAGTATCGGAATGGTCATAAGCCTGTTGGTAGCTTTTATCATTACACCTTGGTTATCCATTAAAGGGCTAAACTCCTTACACGAAAAAAACATTAAAGAGATGAATAGCAACCCCGATGGGCAAGTTGCAACCAACCATCCAGAAACAGCTTCACCGGGTTTAAGCAGTTTTTTTACTCTTCTTTATAATCCATTTACCACTCACCGTTTTTCATCTTTAAATCGCCTTTTGTTGGCTTTGGCAACGGTGCTGTTGATTATCTCCTCTCTCTATCTGGTTTATAATCGCCAGGTGGTTTTAAAAATGTTGCCGTTTGATAATAAATCTGAATTTCAGGTGGTTGTTGATCTGCCGGAAAACAGCACTGTTGAGGAGACCGCAAAGGTACTCTCAGAACTTGGAAACTATATTGCGACAATTCCTGAGGTGACTGACTATCAAGCCTATGCAGGGACATCATCACCTGTGGGTTTTAACGGTTTGGTGCGACAATATTATCTGCGTAACGAACCCCATATGGGTGATATCCAGGTTAATTTAACCCCCAAAAACCAAAGGGAACGTAAAAGCCATGATATAGCTTTAGCGGCTCGTGGTGATTTGCAAGATATCGGCAAACGTCTGAACGCCAATGTAAAAATTGTCGAGGTTCCCCCAGGACCACCAGTGCTTTCTCCGTTGGTGATAGAGGTCTATGGTCCTAAAATATCCGGGCAAAATGAGTTGGCTTTAAAATTGGAAAATATTTTGCAAAATACCGAAGATATAGTTGATATAGATACCACCATTGCTGCTGATGTAAAACGCTATATTTTTGCTGTTGATCAAAAAAGAGCATCCACCTATGGGGTAACACAACAGAGTATTGCAGAGCTGTTACAGACGGTGTTAAATGGGCGAGATGTATCATTCTTACGCAGTGAAAAAACAAAATATCCCATACCCATCAGGTTACAACTTTCACCTGCCCACAAAGCAGATATGGAGGCTCTGTTAGCTCTAAAAGTTAAATCTAGCAATGGTGAGCTGTTTGCTTTGTCGGAGTTTATTACCATTGAAAAAGCACCAATACAAAGCTCTATTTACCATAAAGATCAAATGAGGGTGCAATATGTTACAGCAGACATGGCCGGAGAGCTTGATAGTCCACTTTATGGTATGGCAGAGATCTATAAAAAAGTAGAAAAGCTAAACAGTAAAACAGGGGAGCCTTTAAAGCAGCATCTATTCTCCCAACCCCAAGAGCAGTTTGACTATTCTATAAAATGGGATGGAGAGTGGCAAATTACCTTTGAAACTTTTCGTGATATGGGTATAGCCTACGGAGTAGGTTTATTGATGATATATCTACTTGTGGTTGCCCAGTTTGGCTCCTACAGCGTACCCCTGATAATCATGGCTCCCATACCGTTAACCGTAATTGGGGTTATGCCGGGACACGCCATTATGGGAGCGCAATTCACCGCAACTTCAATGATAGGTATGATTGCCCTTGCTGGTATAATAGTGAGAAATTCAATTTTGTTGGTGGATTTTATCAATGAAAAAATAGCTCATGGTGTAGAGCCGGAAAAAGCAATAATCATGGCAGGGGCAATTAGGACAAAACCCATTGTCTTAACCGGGTTGGCTGCCATGTTAGGAGCACTGTTTATCATCGATGATCCTATTTTTGGTGGTCTTGCTATCTGTCTTGTGTTTGGCATTTTTGTCTCTACACTATTAACCCTTTGGATAATACCAATTCTCTATTATCCACTGATAAAAAATGGCAAATTAGCATGATTTACAATGTTGGTAATTGTTGGTGGAAAAATTGTGGTAGTTACGGCTCTGTTTATTTTGTTATATTGTTTTAAACAGTAAAGTTTCGATGTTAAAGGACCGTGGCCTTGAGAGCAAAACCCATAAAAGTTCTGTTTGATATTGTGCATCCTGCCCATGTGCATTTTTATAAACATATAATCGCTGCCCTTAAAAAACAGGGTGCACAAACTACCATAGTTGCTAGAGAAAAAGATGTAACTTTAAAGCTGTTAAATGCCTATGATCTTCCCCACATTTCTGTGGGGCGGTCGGAGAAAAAAAATATGCTCAATCAGGGTTGGGAACTTCTCCACCGCGATTGGTCAATATGGCGGTTGGCGCGAAAGTTTCGTCCAGATGTTATCTGTACTCGCTCCCCTGCTGGAGTTCATGTGGCTCGTCTCTGTGGTGCTGTGGGTATTTTTGATACTGATGATGGTCCTGCTGCTGGTATTCATTACCATGCTGCAGCCCCATTTTCACACCATATTACAACCCCTGGCTGTATCGTAGAAACATACAACAAAAAACATGTAAAATATCCGGGTTATAAACAGTCTGCCTACCTTCATCCCGACCATTTTACCCCTGATCCTGGGATAAAAAATATGTTGGGAGTAGGGGCCAACGAACCTTTCTATCTGCTGCGTTTTGTCGATATGGTTGCCAGTCACGATCATGGTGAAACCGGGCTTGGTCTTGATGATCGGCGTAAACTGATAGATAAACTAAAAGGCCACGGTAGGGTGTTTTTAACTACCGAAGGGGCCATGCTTGATGAGTGGAAAGATCTCCAGATCCATATACCACCCCACCGAATTCATGATGCTTTGGCTTTTGCTGCCATGCAGATTGGCGATAGCCAAACAATGGCTGCTGAAGCGGCCTTTGTCGGTACGCCTAGTCTACGTGTTTCCACTTTTAAAGGTCGCCTTACCTACTTGGAAGAGCTGGAACATCGCTACCATCTGACAAGCTCATTTCTACCATCACAGAGCGATGAATTTTTTACCACACTTGACAGTTGGTTAGATGATCCGGCTATCCATAAAAAGGTGGAAAAAGGCCATGAGAGGCTGCTAAAAGAGACAAAAAATATTGCCGCTTGGTATGTGGATTATATTGTGGATGTTGCTAACAAAAACAGGGTTTGATTTTTAAATATATAGTTATTTCAAATTTAAAAATATACAGTCAAAAGCAAAACCTTGGGTTGCCTTGCAGGCCCCCAAACCCCCACGCTTTTAAATATAAAAGCTTAAAAACAAAGACAAAACCTTGGGCTCTGCCCAAACCCGGCAGGGAAATAATTCCCCTGCACCCCTGATAATAAAAAAAATATTTCAAGAAAACTGTACCCCATACATCTCCGCCCAACGTATCACATTCAGCCATCGCCAAATCTGTCTGGTAAATGGTCTTTTGCCATTTTTTATCTGGCTCCAATTTTGTTGTAATTCAGGCTGTATAAATAGGGGTATCTCTTTTGTGGTTTTGGAGTTTATAGACTCTTCTACCAGACTATCCATACCCACCATCCAGCTTTGTTCTGGTGTTGTAAAACCAACTTTATCACGACGGTTGTATACTGAATCAGGAATAATACCCCCCATGGCCTCACGAAATACCACCTTGGAGTTACCCTCAGAATCAATGAGATAATCTTCCGGTAATGAGAAAAGAAAATCTACCAGCTTGCGGTTTAAAAAAGGTACACGACTCTCTATGGAAAAAGCCATTGAGTTGCGATCTTGAAAACGTAACAGTTTGGGCAGACCCGTCCTGGTCAGGGTCTGGAGCAGCTGCTCTTTTAATGCCTCTTTTGCCTGGCTGCTTCTTGTAGACTGCATTATTACCCCTCTTTGGGTAAACCATGGGGAGTTCATCCAAGAAGCATTAAGGGGTTTGCCTATTATACGCCTGGGTAGTGTGTGCATATTTCTGGGTATAAGAAACTCACCAGTAAAGTTGAAAATCTGATTGCCAACACCAGGGCGACCTCTCCCTTTAAGGGCAAATATACCAGCTTGTATATATTTTTTTTGTCGCACCAAAGATGTAACTCTGGCCCCTAGATAATAGAGATATCCTGCCAATATTTCGTCTGCTCCCTGACCATCAAGTACCACCTTTATTCCATGCTGGGCAATTAGCTTATAGACACGATATTGGGCATACATGCTGGTACTGAAAACCGGTTCACCATGGGATTGTATTAGATGGTCAAGATCATCGGCAAACTCTTCTGGTTTTGGGGTGACTTTATGGTTTTTTACACCTGATGCCCTAACCACATCATCAACCCATCTCTCTTCATTTATCCCTGTTTCATCTGCTATAAAGCTAAATGTATCAAATGTTTTGCTTTCACCCATTATCCTGTGCATTGCCATTACAATAGCACTGGAATCAAGCCCTCCTGAGAGGGCCGCTGCAACTGGAACATCACTGCGGATATGCAGTGCTATACTATCTAGGAAAAGTTCGCGCAACCTCTCCACAGCGTCAGGAAAAGACAGTCCCTTGGCAGAGGTTAAAGTTGGCTGCCAATACTGTTTTATTTTGATATCAGTTGGAGAGTTCAGGGATAACGTTAATGTGTGGCCAGCTGGTAGTTGATGGATATGGGAAAAGAGGGTTTTTCCCGGTCTGTGGTCTGAAGTACCAAAGATAAAATAGTCATAAAGAGCTTGGGGATCGGCATCTCTTTTTACAGCGGGATGTTTTAATAGTGTGGGAATTTCGGAGGCAAAAAGAAATGTGCCTGCAACTGTTGTGTAATATAATGGTTTAATACCAAAGCCATCTCTTGCTAAAAAAACGCTATTTTTTTTACGATCAAAAATAGCAAAACTAAACATGCCCTCAAACCTGTTTACAGCAGCTTTACCCCACTGAGCATAAGCAGCCAAGATAACCTCAGTATCAGATGTCGAGCGGAATTTGTGACCAATTTCTTCAAGTTCAAAACGTATCTCAAAAAAATTATATATCTCACCATTAAAGACAATAAAATAAGCTCCGCCCCCCCATGACATAGGCTGCCAGCCCAGTTTGGATAGATCCAAAATAGCAAGGCGACAGTGTAACATCATCACTTGGGGAGAAAAATTTTCTGCTGGTAGATGACCACTGGCAACCCTATCGCCCTGGGCAAGGAGCCAACCATGATCATCGGGGCCACGATGTTTCATGGAGTCGATCATGGTAGCACACAAATTGTCTACCCCAGCAACCTCTCTGTTTGTCACCAATCCTGCTATACCACACATGTGGAAAGCTCTCCTTTTGTGGAGTGGTTGCTGTTGGTTATGATGTATAAAAAGAGCTGAAACCCTGGAGGGGAGTGAGTCATGGTGCACAACACAATAGATGGTGTTTTTTCTAAGTGGAATTCATAACTCATGCTGTCACTATGTCAACCTTTTCGTTTTTGTCCCAAAATTCCGGTTTGATAGTCATACTCGCCGATTATCTCAAAGCCGGCTTCGGTAAACCACTGTTTTAAAGTAGCGCGAGAATATTTATAACGGTATTTAGGGGAGAGCACATCAAACCATATCATACGCAATGCACCTTTTTTACCCCATCTCTCACAGATGTTTTTAACTGTGGCAATGTTTGCAAAAGGGGGTAAACAAAACGCCAACAGCTGCACCAACCAAACCGCAGGTAGAGTTAAAGCAGCAAACAGGCGACATAAATTCATCACCACCCCATTTGACCAACTGCGCAGACCAAAAATTTCTAATATATCCCGCATAGCAACAATGGGGCTAAAGTGAGTGCCATAAACCCAGATATACATTTTACCTTCTGGTTTTACACATTTTGCCAAAGCATCAAATCCGGCTTTGGGGTCTGGTGTGTGATGAATTACCCCGGAAGACCATACAAGATCAAAGCTTTCTGGTTGTAGCTGTGGATCAAGAATATTACAGAGAAATAGCCCTAAATTTTTTTGTTCATATTGATGGTGATAAGCTTCAAAAGTGGCTGTGTTGATATCTATGCCAACCATATGTTGCGGGCCAAGTTTGGCAATGCCAGCAGTAAGGCTGGCAGGACCACAACCACCATCTAAAACCATCTTACCAGCCAATGATTCCCGGCTCTCTTTTGTGGCTGTTAAAAAATAGTCAATCTCCTGCTCTAGTGAATAACCAAAGCGAGATTCGTCCTCAATTTTTCCTTCCAGGTGGGAACCCCATTCAAAGCCAAAAGATTTGGCAGTGTCGCTATCAATAACAGAGTCATCTGCCAAGATAGGCACACCCATACGAATGGTAACAGGTGTAGTATCTGGGGCCGAAACACTGACTATTCTACCGTCGATAATCTCACCATCTTTTTGTTTCTCAACGATGATATCGTGGGGGGGTGGTAACCTCTCATGAGAAATAAACTGTAACATCCACTGTTTCACAAATGCTCTCCTTGTTTTTACGGTTTAAACTCACGTAAGGGGGTTGTGAAGGTTTTACCCACAATAGGAACCTGTATAGTAATATTGTCTGAAGTTGGTGGTTGCCAATTTAAAAACTCAAATATTTGAACCGCCTGTCCTTTGTTGTAACGATTATCACGATTTGATGAGGTTGGGATCTCTTTTAACAGGCGGAACTCCTCAGTTGCCAAATAGTCCCTTAAAGTACCGTGTATAGGTATACCCATCAGCTCATTTTTCTCTACAACTATATACCTGATGCCGTGCTTTCGCAGTATATTTTTTATATCATCAATAGAGTTGGCAAGGGTAGTCACATTGTTTGCGGTTGGGTTGATATCCGATATAGATAGCACCTTATCACTACGGATAACCCAAAATTGTCGCTTGGGGTCTTTCTGTCGCATGGCATAGATAAAGTGGGCATTTATATATGAGTCGATCATCACCATTGGTGATTTGCTGTTTTGCACAATATAACTGGCAGCAGCAGGCATACCCACCACCTCCCGTGGCAGCATGGCAAAAGATTGTAAAACATTAAAACTCAGCAAAATCCCAACGGCGACACCCGCATACTTGGGGGTAAAAAAACTACGTAACTGACTTAGCAGATAACCAGCAAAAAAACCAAATGCCGGTAGCCAGAAAATTGAGTAACGGGGGTTGCTGCCATAAATGAGTGTGAAGAACAGATAGGTGGCAATAATCAAACTTAAATAGATGATGATACTGTTTTTTTCTTTCTCTTCAACACCTCTGTATAGTCGCCATAAAGCAAGCAAAATACCGATGATGGCAACGGTGGCAAAAACCGCTGAAAGCTGGTGTGTTAACAGGGCGTCTATATGTTTGAACATATTTTTTTGGGGTGCAACAAATTCTACATAGCTGGCCCCTTTTTTACCCAAAGATTGAGCAAGATTTTTTTTGCCAAATTCATAGGTGAGAATGATAACCGGTAGGATGAGAGCGGAATAGGCAACAATGGCAGCCCATATTTCTCGGCGTTTAAAAGTCTCCTTGACTCCCAATATTAAAATAACCGCAATCAACATCCATATGGCACCTACAGCAGCGGTCTGTTTACACCATACTGCTGCTGCTAAAAGTATCACAGTGTAGACCACATCAGATATACGACGTGATTCAATGTAGCGAGAAAAAGGCCAGCCGGCACTTAAAAGAAAAACCACCGCTGGCAGTTCAGTCATGGCATACCAGCCCCACTGTACCAAATAGGGAATAGACATCGTAAGAGATGTCGCAGCCCAGGCAACAAAAGGGCCAGAGCCTCTCTCCACAGTACGATACATTGCAATTGCAGCAAAATATGCCAGCAACAAAAGTGCTAGCCGCATCACCCACGGCTCTACACCAAAAAACAGAATAAAAAGACCCTGAATAGCAGGCCACAGTGGTGGTTTATAACCGATGGATAGTGCAGGATATTGACCAAAATATCTGATAGCATACTCCATGGGGTTGGAGTAACCATTACTGAATAAATCCCTGATATAATCGGCGATAAACACCCCGTCTAGCATGAGATGCCCAGCATCGGGATAGAAGAGATTCTCGTTAAACATATCCCTGGTATAGAGAAGTGTAACTAGCAGAATAAGAGACAGCTGTCCATAATGACGAGGTTTCATTTCTTATTCACATCTCGTTTATTGTCACCGCTGGTTTGATTTTGCAGAAGGTCTATTTTGCTGTGTAGATCCTTTATTTCCACCCCCATTTTTTTTATACGTAAAAGTGTTCCTTCAGTTAACTGACGATTGAAGGATATCAGGTCTGCAAGAAGGCCAATTAAAAATGTCATGACCCCCATAACGGGCCAGAAGATCTGTTGCCCGTTCCAAAGCACCAAACATGGATACAGCAATCATTTTCAGACAATC
>JADFZS010000210.1 GCA_015232405.1 Magnetococcales bacterium
AAGAGGGGTAGCAGCGGCTCGGATGAGAGTGATGCACCCTCTCGACAGGAAACAAAACCACTTGATGATCATTATGCTGATGGTCACACACATTGATGATAATTGTGAAGATGATGATAAACCATAAAGTAGGGCAATAGGAGGATATCATGATGGGACAATTGGAATCGGGTATGGGTTATGGGCATGGTCTTTTTGGCGGCCTCTGGATGGTGCTGGTTTGGATTATTCCCATCCTGTTGGTGGTTTGGTTGATCAGCGGGAGTTCCCGTTTCAACGGTGGCTTCAATCGGAATGAAATCAATAAGCGAGATGAGGAATAGAACGCTGAATATAAAACCAAAAATCATAATCCTGGGTGGTAGCTTTGCCGGTCTGGCAGCAGCATTCGAGTGGAAACACAACAAGTGGAAGTAGCCGCCATATCCTAAAATAAGGTCAGTACAATTATTTATTTTGGCATCCCCAGCTATCTCCTTGGATAGTTTGATCGGCGGTGAACTTCTTCTCCCCTGGAAGCTCACTGCAACACCTCAACAATGGGGGAAAATCTTTAACAGAGGAAACATACATGAAAAAAATAAGAATTTTATCTACTGCTGCCTTGGCTCTCACTATCATATCCGGGGCTGCATGGGCTTCAGAAACACATGGCCAGGGTGGGCATGACGGCATGAGCATGAACAACCATGGCTCCAGCCAGCAACAAATGGGTATACAAGCAACTGGCAAACTTAATTCAGTAAATATAAAAAAGCATAAAGTCAACATTACCCATGGTCCGATTCCGGCATTGAGTTGGCCGCCCATGCGTATGGATTTTGCTGTCAAGAAAGGGGTCTCCCTCTCCGCGTTGAAACCTGGTCAAAAGGTTCATTTTTCCATGATGAAATCCGGCGAATATGAATACATGATCACCAAAATATCTCCCGTACGCTGATTTTTATTCCAACACCAGAAAATTTTAATAAGAGGATTCCATGCAGCCAAATCTCAAACTAAAATATGCTGCGATAGTTGTCGTTCTATTGTCTGGTCCCTTTTGTGTGCCAGCTAATGCCGCTTTATCATTGGATAAGGCGGAGGCTATTGCTTTAAAACAGGATCCTGTGGTTTCCAGATTGGCTGCAGAATCCCGATCTCTTTCGGAACAATCCATAGCCGACGGGCAATGGAAGGATCCGCGTCTCAAGTTGGGATTGATTGCCATACCGACAGACAGTTTTGATCTCAACCAAGAAAATATGACCCAACAGCAGATCGGCTTTCAGCAAATCATTCCTCGGGGAGACTCTCTGGCTTTAAAACAGAGCCAGACGCGCTCCAAGGCAGAACAAAAAAACCGCAAAATGGATCTGGAACGGCAGACCATTCGCCGTGATGTCCGCTTGGCCTATCTGGATGTTGTCTACCAAAAGCAGGCTTATGGAATCGTTAAAAAAAGCAAACTTTTTTTTGAACAGCTTGAGGAGATTGCTCAATTTCGCTATTCCTCCGGCAAAGAAAAAAAACAGCTCATTCTTGAGGCATCCCTGACCCATTCCAGGATGGAGGATCGTTTATTAAAAATAACCGACATGGAAAAAAAGGCACGGGCCAAGCTCTCAAAGTGGGTTGGGAATGGTGCAGCTTTTGAAGAGATCTTGCCAGTTTTTCCAGAATTTGATGATTTACCTGACCAGGAAGTAATGCACAATCGTTTGTCAAGCCACCCTGCGATTCGTGTGGCAGAGGCCAAGATCAACACCCGCAGTATCGGAGTTCAGTTGGCCAAGGAGCAGTACAAACCTGCTTGGATGGCCGATGCTACCTATGGTAGGCGACAGGATAGCAGCATGGGACGATCACGAGCAGATCTGCTTTCCGTCATGGTATCCATCGATCTGCCTCTGTTTACAAAAAATCGTCAGGATAGAGTGCATAACGCCCAACGTATTGAGGTCGAGGCCGCCCAATATGAGCGGGATGACAAATTACGCATGCTGGAATCTCAGTTGGAGATAAACCGCCTAAATCTTGAATGGACTCTAAGCCGGATCAAGCTGTTTTCTTTCAAATTGATGCCGGAAGCCCTGAATTATACTCAGACAACCCTAACCGGCTATCAGAGTGGCGTGACGGACCTGACCGCTGTGGTTCGTGCCCATCTGGCGGAACTGACCGTTCGTTTGGACAGGCTCAAACTCCAACATACGGAAAGAGCAAGTCATGCCAAGTTGCTGTATTTGATCGGAGAGCAAGAATGAAGATCGTATTGGGAGGCGTCTTGTTGATTGGAGGCGTATTGTTGGGTGGATGGCTGGTCAGTCAGCAATTTATACCCCAAGAGATATTGATGATTATTGGCCAAGGAAAGAGTTCAGCTACGGTCTTGCAGAGTGATACCGGAGTCAAAGAAAAAGAGATTCTCTATTGGGTGGCACCGATGGACCCAAACTATCGCCGTGATAAACCAGGACAATCTCCAATGGGCATGGATCTGATCCCCGTGTATGCGGGTGGAGAAGATAATGATGGAGATAATGGGGCGGATGTCACCATTTCTGCGGCGGTTGTCAATAACCTTGGCGTTCGCACGGCTTCCGTAAAACATGTTGATCTGGAACGCCGGATTGATACGGTCGGTTATGTCTCATTCGATGAAACCCAGATCAACCATATTCATTTGCGGACAGATGGTTGGGTTGAGAGGTTGGTGGTAAAAGCGGAAGGAGAACGTGTCAAGAAAGGGCAATTATTATTTGAATTCTATTCACCCACTCTGGTCAATGCCCAGGAAGAGTTTCTCCAATCCGTGTCGGCCAAAAATAAAAAACTGGTGGGTGCCTCTGAGTTGCGTTTGCAATCTTTGGGAATGAGCCGTTATCAAATAGATCAAATCCGCAAAGCTGGCAAGATACGCTTAAGGGTTGCGGTACATGCGCCACAAGATGGAATTGTCAGTAAACTCAATGTTCGTCAGGGAATGCAGGTTACTCCCAAGAACACCATTATGAGCCTTGCAGATCTAAAGCATGTTTGGTTACAGACGGAAGTGTACGAACGCCAGTCCAATTGGGTGACTCTAGGTGGACGTGCCGAAGCGAGACTGGCCTATCTGCCGGAAAAAACCTGGAAAGGTCAAGTGGACTATATCTATCCAACTCTTACCGCAAAAACCAGGACTCTTAAAGTGCGCTTGCGTTTTTTGAATCCTGAAGAACGGATGAAACCCAATATGTATGCCAAGGTTTCCATATATGGTGCGCCAAAAAAAAATACCCTGGCTGTTCCTCGTGAGGCGGTCATTCGTAGTGGTCAAGGAGAGCGTATTATCCTGGCTTTGGGGGAGGGGCGATTTCAGGCGAAAAAGATACGAACCGGTATGGAAAGCAATGGTTTGGTCGAGATACTCTCCGGGCTTGAAAACGGCGATAAAGTAGTGACTTCCGCCCAATTTCTGATCGATTCCCAAGCCAGTTTGAGTGGCAGCCTTGAGCGAATGGAAGAGGTGGAGGAACATAAAGAGGTGGGGGGCATTAAACACTTACCGGCAACGGAGTCCCAGGCCCCGCCTATCTCCAGTGCTGGGGTATTGCGCATGATCATGCCGGATGAGCGCAAGGTCAAGTTATCCCATGAGCCTATTCCCGCCCTGAATTGGCCGGCCATGACCATGGATTTTACCCTGGCTGACGAGGTGGAAGTTCCCACGTTAGATCTGGGTGCAAAAATTCGCTTTGAAATGCGGGCTCTGGATGAATATACCTACGAGATTACAAAAATATCTGCAGACCATGAAATAATCATCAAAGCCCACGGCACACTACGGCAGATCCTAACTGCTGAAAACAAGGTCAACATTACCCATGCTCCAATCCCGGAATTGCAATGGCCTACCATGACCATGAATTTTCCTCTAGCGTCCGGTGTCTCTGTAACTGCCCTTAAACCAGAGCAAAAGGTGGTGTTCCAATTGCGTAAAATTGGTGAGTTTGAGTATGAAATTATTCAGATCCAGGCCGCATCCGTGGAGGCTGCACCATGATTTCGCATGTCATTTTGTGGTCTATCAAAAATCGATTCATAGTGTTCCTGCTGACCTTTGTCTTGATTGTTGCCGGTGTCTATGCCGTAAAAGCCACACCGGTCGATGCCATCCCTGATTTATCTGATGTTCAGGTCATTATCAAGACCAGCTATCCAGGTCAAGCTCCCAAGGTGGTTGAGGATCAAGTCACCTATCCGTTGACTACAGCTATGCTTTCCGTGCCATCGGCATTGACGGTACGTGGATACTCATTTTTTGGGGACTCTTATGTCTATGTGATATTTGCCGACGGCACCGATCCCTATTGGGCGCGGTCCCGAGTCCTGGAATATCTCAGTCAGGTCGCTGGGCGGCTGCCACCTGGAGTTCAACCCGAGTTGGGACCCGATGCAACCGGGGTGGGGTGGGTTTACCAATATGCCTTGGTAGATCGCACCGGTCAGAACGATCTGTCGCAGTTACGTTCCTTACAGGATTGGTTTTTAAAATTTGAGTTGCAGACGGTTCCCGGTGTCTCCGAAGTCGCCACAGTGGGTGGCATGGTCCGTCAATATCAGGTGGTGTTGGACCCAGATAAAATGCGAGCCTACAACATGCCTTTGGAGCGCATCAAAATGGCTATCCGCATGGCCAATCAGGAGGTCGGTGGTTCTGTGGTTGAGATGGCCGAGGCGGAATATATGGTGCGTGCCACCGGCTATCTGAAAAATCTTGATGATATGCGCAGCATTCCCCTGGGGCTTAGTGATGATGGAATCCCCATCATGCTCAATGATATTGCAGAACTACGGATCGGCCCACAGATGCGTCGCGGCATCGCCGAGTTGGATGGAGAAGGTGAGGTGGTGGGTGGCGTCATCGTCATGCGTTTTGGTGAAAACGCTCTCACGACCATCGAAGGGGTCAGAAAAAAGCTGGAGGAGCTAAAAAAAGGTCTTCCTGAAGGTGTGGAAATCGTTACGACCTATGATCGTTCCCACTTGATCAATCGAGCCGTGGATACCCTAAAACTCAAACTCGTAGAAGAGTTCCTGGTCGTTACCTTGATTTGCATTATCTTTCTATTCCACTTTCGATCTTCATTAGTCATTATCATCAGCTTGCCAGTCGGTATTCTGGTCGCTTTTATCATCATGAAAATGCAGGGAATCAACGCCAATATCATGTCATTGGGCGGTATTGCCATTGCCATTGGAGCCATGGTTGATGCCGCCATCGTGATGATCGAAAATGCCCATAAACACATAGAAACGTATAAAGAGAAGCATGATGGAGAGCTGGATGACAAAACTCGCTGGCATTTGATCGGCACTGCCGCCTGTGAGGTGGGACCATCCCTGTTTTTTGCGCTCCTTATCATCACACTGAGTTTTTTACCGGTTTTTACCCTGGAAGCTCAAGAGGGACGGCTGTTCGCCCCTCTGGCCTTTACCAAAACCTACTCCATGGCGGGAGCGGCGGCACTCTCCATCACCTTGGTTCCAGTCTTGATGGGCTATTTTATCAAAGGGAATATCCTGCCGGAACATCGTAACCCTATAAACCGGGCTTTGATATGGTTATACCGTCCGTTTATTTCCGCTGTAGTCAAAGCCCCAGCCACTGTTTTGATTCTTTCAGTTATCGTGGTAGGTGTTGGCTTTATGCCGCTCAAAAATATTGGCTCCGAATTTTTGCCGGATATGGATGAAGGGGATTTGATGTATATGCCCACCACCTTTCCGGGGATCTCAATCGGCAAGGCCCAGCAGCTTTTGCAGCAGACGGACAAGTTGATTCGCACCATCCCAGAGGTCAATCGGGTTTTCGGAAAAATCGGACGGGCTGAAACCGCTACCGATCCGGCCCCGCTAACCATGATAGAGACCATTATCCAATTTAAACCCAAGGATCAATGGCGTCCCGGGGTACAGCTCAAAGATATCAAGGAGGAACTTAATCGCGTCGTCAAATTGCCAGGTGTCACCAATGCCTGGGTTATGCCGATCAAAACCAGGATCGACATGTTGGCTACCGGAATCAAGACCCCGGTTGGTATCAAGATAGCAGGTGCGGATCTGGAAGTGATCCAACGTATTGGCAAGGAGATCGAACAGGTTATTCAAAAAGTTCCCGGAACCGCCTCCGCCTTCGCCGAACGGGTGGCGGGTGGCCGATACATCACGGTGGATATCGATCGATTGTCCGCTGCTCGGTATGGGTTGAGTATTGCAGGTGTTCAAGAGGTTGTTAGGACAGCCATCGGAGGTATGAACGTATCCCAGACGGTAGAAGGGTTGGAACGCTATCCCATTAATATCCGCTATCCCCGTGATGTTCGTGATTCTGTGGATAAATTGAAAAATCTTACCATCGTTACACCTAGTGGTTACCATATAAGTTTGCAGGACGTATCGCTGGTACAGGTAACAGATGGCCCGCCCATGATCAAAAGCGAAAATGCACGATTGAATGGCTGGATTTATGTCGATATTGAAGGCCGTGACCTTGGTTCATATGTAACGGAAGCCCAAGCCGTCGTCAGTAGCGAAGTTGACCTGCCACCGGGCTATTCCATTGCATGGTCCGGGCAGTATGAATATATGCAACGTGCCCAGGAACGTCTCACACTGGTCGTCCCAGTAACACTGGGTATCATCGTTTTGCTACTCTACCTGAACTTTCGCGGTATGGCTGAGGTGCTTATCATTATGGGTACGCTGCCCATGGCATTGGTGGGTGGCATCTGGTTGATGTACCTTTTAGATTTTAATATGTCGGTTGCCGTTGGTGTTGGATTTATCGCTCTGGCTGGGGTATCCGTAGAAATTGGCGTGGTGATGCTGGTCTACCTGCAACAGTCGTTGGATACAAAAAGATGCCTGGCACGGGAAGAAGAACGCCATATTACCAAGAAAGAGCTACAGCAGGCGGTGGTTGAAGGATCCTTGTTACGGGTTCGCCCCATAATGATGACCGTAGCGGCTATCGTTGTCGGTTTGCTGCCGATTATGTTTGATGACGGAACAGGATCCGAGGTTATGCGTCGTATTGCAGCTCCCATGGTGGGTGGTATGATCAGTGCGACCCTTCTCACCTTGGTGGTGATTCCTTCGACCTTTCTACTTTGGAAAATGAGTAAAATTGAGCAAATTGGTCTGGGCGAATCATAACAACCTTGGAAGGGGCTGTAACCGCTACGAACG
>JADFZS010000211.1 GCA_015232405.1 Magnetococcales bacterium
ACAGGTTTTCGTCTCCGGCCAGCGCCGGGGCATTACCCCAACCATCAAAAAGGAGTTGCGTCGGCGCAGTGCCGTGGAACCGGTGATTGGACATCAGAAAACCGAAGGTCGTCTTGATCGTAACTTTCTGCGTGGTGAGTTTGGCGATAAAGCCAATGCCCTGTTGGCCGGGATCGGCTACAACCTGCGGGCCATCCTCAGGGCCTTGAGGATATTTTTTGTCTGGTTTCTGGCAATGTGTAGGTTGGATCACGCCTATCCCGCTTTCCTGGCCGTTCCTGGAATCAGATGAATGGAAAATAGAGAGGCAAAATATTCAGCAAAGGACCAGAGATTGGATCTCCTATTGCTGAAAACCGGCTTTTTAACGATCGACTCATTAGTCAAATGAAGAGTATCCATCTTATCCATTAAATATTCTTTACAGATAAGTCTCCATCGCTCGGCTTACAAAGACAGATATTGGTTTGCTAACTCTGTGGTCATCAAGATCTTGCAGTTCTAAATTATTTTTTCCTGTTATCCTCCAGTTTTATGGCTATATCAGAAAGTATTTCCGCACCAAATTCTGAATCTGCTACCTTGAGTGTATGGGCAGCCTGTTTCATCCAAAGAGCCCTATTCAAAAAAAACAGTGAATCATCCTTTTATAAGCGTCGCAATCTGATTGATAGTCAGCTCTTGATCCAGGGCTACAACCAAGCTGTGACCTGAGGTGCAGCGAACAACTCTACAGTTGAGATTCCCATTTTCTTCAAGTGGTATAAGATGAAGGTTGACCTTGGAGTCCTGTGAAAGCCATTTTGGGGCAGGCTCTGTAAGGGTAATTAAAATACTTTTTGGGCTAACATTACTAATCAGTCCAGCTACTTTATTGGTGTCTGATAGTTCCACAACAACATTGTCAGTCGCTTTAATCCGTGGTGGGCGGGGTTGAACGTCATGTTCTTTAGGATCCATGTATTCTTTGGCATTTCTATCTTCAGCCATTATGTGCTCAACCAACCAATTGCTAAGAATGTCAAACAACTCACTTGCTGCCTTTTGAAAACTGTCTCCCTCTGAGGTAGAAATTTTAGCTCTCAACTCTCTTGCAGTTTTTGTGAATTCATCATGCAATTTTTTGTGAGATGAGAAATTTTTAAAGCCATTTTTACTCAGTAAAGTCTCTTCAAAGCCTAAGTGCTCTTGTACATATGCTTCCAACTCAAGTGCACGCAGCTCAATATCTTCCTTGCTTGGAGTGTTATTCAGTAACTGGCTGACTTCGTAAGTCAAGCGGAATAGAGTGTGATGCTGCTCATCAATCTGTTCCACTCCAATCTTTAGGTCTTTTTTAAATGTTAGTTGCTGGTCTTTGTATTGTATAACGAGATTGTTCATTTAAAACTCCTGCTGTGTGTCAATTTCTATTTAAGTCAAATTTACATTATCCAGAGGATACAACTTGGTTGCGACCTTGCTCCTTGGCCATGTATAGGCGATCATCAGCAGTTCGCATGAATAGGTCAGGGTTGTCATTTTGTTCAGGTTTTTTAGTTATTAAGCCTATTGAAACTGTCATATGATCAACAACAGCACTATCTACGTTTGGCACACCTAGATCTTCTATGTTTGTTCGTAGATTTTCTGCAAATTCTTTAGCGTCATCATATGATTGTTCTAATGTTATAATGCCAAATTCCTCACCTCCTAAGCGGAAGGCGAAATCTCCGGGGCGGCGACAAAGCTGTTTAAGTAGTGTACCAATTTTTTTTAAAGCTACATCACCACCAATATGACCATATCGATCATTAAGTTTTTTGAAATGATCGACATCAAACATCATGAAAGTTATGGCATTTTTATTGCGCATTGCCCGACGAAATTCTTGTTCAAATATTTGATCAAAGTGTCTGCGATTGAATAAACCAGTTAGTTGGTCAGTGGTAGCTAGCTCTTCAAGTTTGCTATATGCCTCTTGTAGTTTTTTCTCCGCCTTGATCCGTTCAAGCCGTTCTCTAAGAAGATCTAGAGTACGTGATGAGAGTCCGTCGTACATTGTGAGCATTGTTTCAATTAATAAGCCTGTAGCTCCTGACATATCTTCTTTGGCTTGCTTCTTTGCGTTTTTTAGTGACTTTCCTCCTTCCATATAACTTATTACAGTGGCCATCCGCTTATCATTGTCAATTATGTGAAAAGCAAGCCAACGAATCAAAAATTTAATGATTTTTTCAATTATAACTGATAAGGGGAGATCGATTAACTCCTCTTTCATCTTGATTATTTGTGGCAAAAATGACTTATGGCTTTTGCTATGAGATTGTAACCACTTATCATCATCAAAAAACTTTTCCCAGATTTTCTCTTCATCGGCAAAATGGTATTCAGCATATGTTGCCAGCTCATCAAATACTCGTGTGAGCTCCATCTCATCATTTTGTATCAAGGTGGCGGTCAGTTCATTGATCAGGTCAACAAGATTCTTGTGCTGGTTATCAATCTGTTCGATACCAATGGAAAAATTGTCGTTCCAAGGAAAAACCTCAAAGCTTTCTATGTTCGAATCCACAAACTATATCCTTATTTAAACAAAAATTTGATAGAAACCCTGTTGCCAAGAGGTCTTATATGTCAAGTACTTGGAGATTATATGCCTTTGTAGCTGTGTAATACTAAATATATGATTCATTATGCTTAAATTCCTGAAAGTTGTTGTCTTAAACTCACAGCTTTCCCCTCAATTCTGGCTAGAGCTTCGTGTAAATAAAGAGCGTCATAAGATCCATGATCTTCATCTATTTTTTTCTCAATCCTAGTTTTTTCCTCTCTTAATTCATCTAGCTGAAATGTTAGCTCATCCTTTATTGCCCACTCTTCAAAATGATCAATATCTTTTAGAAATTTACGATAATTTGCTATTGCATACTCCTGAGAGTTGTGACGATGATCATTTATGGCATCATAATTATTAAACAAAACTTGGACTACTCGTTCATCTAGCTCACCATTAGCTATCATTTTTCCAAGAATATTTTTTACTTTGTCCATAGATAACCCCTTACGATATGGCCTATCTTCTGTCAAAGCAGTAAATATATCTGATACTGTAAGAATTGTAGCTGCCAATGGGATATTTGCTCCGACTTCCCTGTAGGGATAACCGGTTCCATTGAGTTTTTCATGGTGTAGTGAACACCACTCCATAATATCCTCAATACCTTTAATTGATTCTAAAATTCTAGATGTATGGTAAGAGTGAGACTTGATAACCTCGAACTCAATTGATGTAAGTTTTCCTGGCTTCTCCAAAATTTCGTTTGGTATGGCCAATTTTCCAATGTCATGAAGGAATCCTGCAGCCATTAATTTTTGGCACTCCTTTTCAGAAAAACCAATTATTCTACCTATGTATTCAGCAGTAGCAGATACTCCACTGGAATGAGTTGAAGTAAATCTGCTTCTAAAATCTACGAACTGAGAAACTAAATAGGAGAAAGATGCTAATACCTCAGGGGTCAGCTCGATTTCATATTTTTTGATACGTCTTTCTAGAATTGTTGGAAGATGTGGTGAGGTTAAATCCAGCCAAAATTCTTCTTTTCTTGATAGCTCTTCAAACCAAGAAGCCACTTCTGGGTGAAATAATTTATCACTGTTGTGAGAAATTTGCTCTATAATCTGGTCTTTTTCAGTAAGTAGATTTGAAACACCTGATACAAGAACATCAACACGATCTGCTAGATGAACTATATGGCTCTCAAAAGGGACATCCTGCTCATAAAATGTAGCCCCTTTACCTCCTCTCCACTTTACGTGGTGAAAGCGAATAGTTTTAGATACATCTTCAAATAGTTTAAAATTCTTTAAAAGCTCAAACCCAACTTCAGAATGGCGGTGAGGATTTTCTGCATAGAAATCATTAAATTCAAATTTTTCTGAATCAGTTATTGAGCCAATATCATGGAGCATACTTGATATAAGTACCTCACTCTCTTGTTTGCGAGATAAATTACCAATACGGCAAAGAGAGGCACCAATATAGGCCACCCTATAATGATGTTTGACTAGAAAAGGTTCAACAAGATCAAGAGCGTTAGTGATCGCCGAAACTAGGTCAAACAAATTTATTCTTGTATCTATTCTCATTATTAACCACTTCTACTAACAGGCAAAATCACCTGCAGCCATAAAATACATATGGTCCGCTATGCAAAGTCTTTTTCTCAAATAAAGGTAAAGAAGTTGAATGTTTCAAACTCATTAATTTTTTTACATCGCTTACCATGCAAGAACTGATAAATATTTCTCCATCATTTTCGAAATTCATCGCCTTCAAAAGATCCTCAAAGACATTTTCTTTTAGGATATGACCAACGGCAGCAGCATCCTGCAAATAGAACTGTCAGGGACGTGTCGTCGTGTGTCGCGAGCAGTATCACATGGGTTGATAAACAAGCATCACGGAATTTCATAGCAACCTTAATACACCAGTCCCTCCTGGCATCGTAATCTCCAATCCGAGTACTCTAGAGATTCCAGTTCTTTAAAAAATCCCGGAATTCATTAAATGGTAAAGGTCTGCTATAATAATAACCCTGTATAGTCATAGCTCCAAGATCCTCAAGAAATGCTAATTGCCTTTTCGTTTCAACGCCTTCTGCAACAACACTCATTTTGAGGTTTTTTGCCAATGAAATGATTGCTGAAACTATTGCAACATCCTCCTCTGAGTCTGGTATATCCATTATAAATGATCGATCAGTCTTCAATGTCTGAATCGGGAATTTCTTTAAGTAGTTCAAGGAGGAGTAACCCGTTCCAAAATCATCTAGTGCGATTGAAATCCCAAGCTCCCTAATCTGTTTCATTACTACTAACGACTCCTCCACATCACCCATGATCATGCTCTCAGTTATCTCCAGTTCAATGTTTTCTGGTGATAAATTGGTCTCCTTAATGGTGTCAGAAATTGTTTCTATCAACTCATCTGGTTTGTTGAACTGACGTCCAGAAAGATTTATGGCGACCTTCAAAGGTCCAAAACCATCTTCATTCAATAGTACTGTATCACGGCAGGCAATCTTCATAACCTGTAAACCAATCTGATCAATTAGACCACTTTCCTCTGCAACCGGTATAAATTCGTTTGGCGGAATAATTCCTCTCTCTGGATGTTCCCAACGCACTAAAGCTTCCATTCCGATCACTTGCTCACAGACGGAGTCTACCTTGGCCTGATAGAAAACTTTGAACTGTTCTTCCTGAATAGCTTTTTTCAGATTTGATTCCAATTTTATAACTCTCTGGATCGACTTGTTCATTTTCTGAGAGAAAAACTTGTATATACCACGACCACCATGCTTCGCTTTGTACATCGCTATATCTGCATGTTTTGTAAGAGGAGCTATATCATTTCCATCCTGTGGAAACATGCTGATTCCTATACTTGCTCCGATAAAAGCCTGCTGCCCTGATAGAACGAAAGGGGTTTGCAAGCTTTTGATGATCTTCTCACAAATGTGGGCGATGTTCTCTTCGCCTTCCACATCAGTCAGTATGACCGTAAACTCATCACCTCCAAGTCGTGATACTGTATCTGTCTTGCGAACACATTGTGTGAGTCGCTCTGCTACATTTATAAGGAGTTTGTCACCTGCAGCGTGTCCGAGGGAGTCGTTGACATGTTTGAACTTGTCCAAATCAATAAAGAGCAGGGCAAGGAGTTGCTCTTTCCTTTCTGCAGTCCTTATGTCATGTTCAAGTCTAATGTTGAATAGCTTTCGATTGGGGAGGCGAGTGAGAGTGTCATAGTAAGCCAACTCTTCAAGTTTTTTTTCTGTCTCCTTTATGTTTGTGATGTCAGAGAAGATTCCAATGTAGTTTTTCAACTCACCGTCTTGGTCTCTTAATTCGGTAATGGTTAGTTGCTTTGGATATACCTGTCCACTTTTTTTCTTGTCCCATATCTCTCCGCGCCATATACCTTCTGTTGAAAGAGTGTGCCACATGGAACTATAGAACTCTTTGTCATGTTGGCCAGATTGGGCTATACGCGGATTCTCACCAATAATGTCAGCATAATCGAACCCGGTAATGTCGAGATAGGCTTGGTTTACTGAAATGACGGTTCCGTCCGGTTCAGTAATCAAGATTGCTTCTCCAGCATTATCAAATACCTTAGCGGCGAGTTGCAACTCTGCATTTGCCTTTTCATTGGCCTTGATTTTCTCTGCGAGTTCACTGGTGCGTTCGAGAACCATCTGTTCTAGATTATCTCTAGACTTTATAATCTCCTCTTCTTGCCTCTTCCTGTTGGTGATGTCATGCATAATACCGATGAAATATGGGGCTCCACTGCCTCTGAGCTCACTAACTGATAACTCTAAGGGCAAAGTTGTGCCACTCCTCTTAATACCAACGATCTCACTAATAGTGTCCATCATTTTCACCTTGCCAGTGGTGAGATACTTTTCCAAATTTTTGTCGTACTGCTCTCGGTATGGTGATGGCATGAGTGTTGATAAGTTTCTGCCTATAACTTCAGAGGCGTTGTATTCAAACATACGCTCAGCAGAGGTGTTGAATTTGAGAATCTTCCCAGCTTTATCGAAAATAACGATGCCATCAATGGCAGACTTCATTATAGCTTCGAGAAGATAGCCATCTGACGGAAAATCCTCTGCCATTGGTTTTTGTACATAGAATTCGGAATACTTGGTGTCTTGTGAATTTATATGCTCAAACAGCCAGCTATATATTAACAAAAACAGATCTGAGATGTAGCTAACCGGATCATTAGTTGCTAAAGCCTTGATTTTGTCAAACCTAGCAATAAATTTTTTATGAGCTATTTTGTGATTTGTTACTTCAGGAAAACTAATCTGGTCTAGAAATTCTTCCTCTTCTCTTAGATGAAGCTGTACAAAATCATTCACCTTAATAAGTAACTCAAGGATGCTAGATAAATCTTCCTTTCTAGGGTCCCTATGCTTTATCTGTTCTTGGATTGAAAAAATTTCTATGAGGTACTCTACTAATATGCAGTGTTGTTTATGAAGATGAGGAACCTTTATTTCGGTTAGCTTATCCCAAACATCACTTTTGAAGCGATCGATCGCTACATCTTGTCTTTCAACAGAGTCGTTGTTTGGATTGTTCTGAGTCA
>JADFZS010000212.1 GCA_015232405.1 Magnetococcales bacterium
CCATCATAAATTATTTGACCATTTAATGGGAGTAGAGCGGTTTTAACTAATGAAGGAGTGTCTGGAACAAGGTCATTCAAAGCAGTTTCAATTCCAATCACTCCATATGCTTTTGGCTTATCGCTGCTCTTAATGAAAACTGTATATTTTTTCAAATGTCTAAAAATAAAAAATTCACCAAATATTGCATTCTCCCATGATTTGATAATGGATAACTCATGTAACAACAAATCATCTGGATTTAGCCTGATATATTCTGTGATTAAGTTTCTTTTATTATCAAACATTTTATCTCTGATTTCCATTCTTTCATGATGGTCAATATCATGGATGAAATTTTGAGAAGTTTCACAATCAGGAATAATTTTAAATTTATTATTCACCCATGCCATCAATGATGGATAGAGTTTGTAGTAGAGTTCTTTGTCAGAAGGGGATAGTTTCATTAAATCTGCTTTCTAGAAAATATTTATTAACTTCCTACATAAACAAAAGGAGCCCAAAAATATGGGTGCGATCGAGAAATTTGTAGTTCATTTTTGGTATAATTGTCCTTGAGGCTATCATTATTATCATCCTCTTCAATAATTGCGAAGAACCCTCGCGTATTGGTTGAAGTTGAAAAATTACTACCCATGATATAAACTCGTGCTTTGTAGAGAGCTTCAGAAGGAGGAATTCCTAGTTTGATATAGGAAAATGTTTTGGTGATTAGTTCTTTTGTGCTAGTTGATTCAACATTCCAGTGGCTTACAATGAGCCCCTTTGCTCCAGCATACATGAAAGCACGAGTTAAGCCAGAAAACCCTTCACCATTGAGAGCATGTTTTTTTTCACCTACTGTGTTGCATGCGGATAAAACCACTACTTCAGCATCAAGTTCCATGGTCTCCATGATATCACCCATGGTTAGAAATCCATCTTCCCCTCGTAGATCACCTACCAAGCTGAGAACTAAACAGGGTTGTGCTGAGGTTGTGTCATCGTTTAAAAAATCTGTGCTTAACAGTCCATGAGTAGAAAAAAGAATATAGCGGGTGTTTTTTAAGGTTCCCTTTTTCTTTGCAATCCATTCCTGTGCATTCTCTCTAAGAAAAATTTCAGACTTACCACCTAATATTTTATCTATTTCAATAATTTCATCTGCAGTATCTGGGAGTGGTGGAAGATGGTTGATTGTTTTTCCTGCTTTTAGTTTGTTATTTGATATATCACGTACGTTTATATTTAATTGTTGGTCATTAAATATTGGATCACCAAATGCAACCAAGTCTTTTTTATAATTAGGTCTTTGTTTTGTTGAGTCTGATCGTGAAGAAACAAACGTATACAGGCTTGGAAAGTATGAGAATATATATTTATTACTAAGGTATGGTAGGTTTTTATATTCTGAAAAAATAGTTTTTCTGTTCTCACATGATTGTTCAAATTTCAATTTGAAATCATCATCATACTCTTGGACCATAATTTCAAATGGAATGGTGTTAAGTATGTCATCACAAATCAATATTACTCTATCATTCTCATTTATGAAACTAGATGCTTCTTTGAATAATGCTTTATAAAGGTAATGCAGGTTATATGGATTTAGCTTTTTTAAGTTGCTTATTTCTGGGGATGATAAAGAACTCAATATCTTTGAGATATGACTGGTCAGCTTTCTTTTTGATAAAGGTATCTTAATTGCCTTGAATAAATCATGCCTTAATATGAAGAGTGCGATATATTTGTTGAAGGATGAATAAACAAGCAAAGTTTCTCCTTCTTTGAGTATATTATTGCGTATATAATCCTGGCTATGCGGTTCTTTTCTTGTTAGATTGTAATATTCTGGGTGCTCAGACTTAATTGTAGATTCAATATCGTTAATTTTTTTGTGTAAGTTTAAAACTGTTTCTGAAATGTTTTTGTTGGAGGTGTTTGTTGTTTCTATATTAGTTTCATGGAAAGACTCATGTTTTGACAGTTTAGATTGTAGTGATTCTTTGTAAGTACACAGTCTGTTTAGTTCAGTATTGTTTTTATATGGTTTTATTTTTGATTTATATATATTTTCAGAAAAAATACGGTTTTGCATTTCAGTTGCAACAATAAAGGCCTGAGAATTGTATTTATTTGACGAGCTTAATTGGTCTTCATCTATCAAATTGGAAATTATCAAGCCACTTGTTTGCGCAAAATTATTATGTATCTCTAGTCTCTCTTCTTCTGACAATAAATCGCTTTTTGAGAAAATATTTATCATGGCCTCAAACGCGCTAGAATAATATTTTGTAGCCTTTTGTTTATAGCCATTGTCCTGTAAAAAATTTGCAAAATAATTGTTTGTAAAAATTATTTGTCTATAGTTCGATGATTTTTCAATTAAGGCGATTGACTTCATTATTGATCTATATGCAGAGTATATTCTTCCTGAGTCCATATGATGGATTGCAAGATTTCTAAATGCTATACCTCTACTCTCAACACTAAAAAAATTATTTCCTGATTTTATAGATGTTTCAATTTCTTCGTACAATGATTCTGATTTGTATGAATAGTCTTCAGCTATTTCAAGATATTCATTTGATTCTGATGTTGTTTTAATAGCGTGTGAAGATTGTGCATAGGAATCTGCAATACTTAAACATAGAGATAGAGCATCCTCATTTTCTATGCCATTGTGTTCAAATAAAACTTCCATTGACTTGTGTAAATAATAGTCTGCTTTTTCTAGGTCTTCTTCGCTTTCACCACGCTCCTCATAAAGGTTCCCAAGCGAACCCATGATTAAAGCAACGTCTGTATCAATATCTCCAGAGTTTGTTTTTCTTAGTGAAAGGGCAGAAAGTAGTGTATTCTCAGCATTTTCATAATCCCCAATTGTGAAATAGCAATTACCAAGGGTATGTAATAATGATGCTGTCTTTGAGGAACTTGAGTTTGAATTTTTTTTATTAATATTAATTGCTGAATCTAAATAGATTATTGCTTCTTCAGTTCTTCCCATGTTGTTAAGAAAATTGCCGAAATTTTGAAATAAAATCGAGCAATCATCAGTATCAATCATGGAGTTGTTGGTGAAAATATTTTTTAGAACTAAAAAAGTACGTTCAGCGTTCAGAAAATCTCCACAATCTTCATAATAAGTTGCTACATTAGATGTTAATCGAATTGTATCCTCATTTGTTTCCCCTAGTGTATTTTTTGCTATTCTAATAGCACTTTCAGAGTACTCAATAGCAGCAATAATATCACCGGAACTTAATGATTCATCAATTTTATTCTCTAATAAAGATAGAGAAACTTTGTTTTCTGTCATAATAGTTTAAACCAATAAATGTTTATTAATAATGTAAAGCATTCTTATTATGTATCATGATGTTTGAATTTTGCATGGTTCTACGAAAATAGATTTTTTAAGAATCCTTTTTTCTTCATCTTCTATTCCAGCAATGAATGATGTCAACTCCCTCAAGAGAGAATCAACCGGTAGGCTTGTATTGTTGATGGATTCTGGAAATGGCTGTTTGCTTTGAACGACAACGAACTGATTCGGTCCGGGAGATGAGACGCCGAGGCTGCCACGTTGAGGAATGATTATTGATCCATTGTGAATAGATGCCTCACTAGCGGTAATTACTGGAGAGATCTGAAACCACTCGTTTCGTTCATCATGAAGTAGTACCATGCCCGACCAATTGATAGGACAGGCTATTTCAAGTTTGATCTTTGTATCAGCCTGGACGGTTGCAAATCCTTTTTGCTCATCAGAGACCAAAACCATTCCACGAGTTTGTAGGAAGACGTTTTGAGCTACTTCATTCTGTGACATATGCTGTCTGATAACAATTTCTTCAGATTCTTCTGCCGGGTCTACTAATTTTTGCCATTTTTTAATGTTTCTGTCGATTCCCATGCCAACATGAAGAATGCCATTATGAAAATCATTGATTTCTGAGGCTTTCAGATGTTGTTCTTTGATATCAAAGAGGGTGCAGATCAGATAAAATTCTGACGCTGGAATATAGTTGATTTCATTAAGGGCATTTGAAGCTTGAGTGCTTTCTCGCCACATATGAGGCGCTGAGCTCCCAATCCCAAGAACTTTTGCAAGGTCGGAAAAAGTCTTGATTATTTTGTGATTTTGAAAAAGTGTGAAAAATTTCTCATCAAAGTATGGAACTTGAACAAGACCTGTTGCAGATTCCTTAGCTAGAACCAAACGTTCTTGTTTTAGAAGATCTTTTAGATTTTCAATCGGATCTTGGCTTGCCAGAGTAGAGGATTTTGATGTCCGTCCAATTTCTATCGCTTCTTTAAACCGTTCTGGATCAAATTTTTCTTCTGGAAGGTAGAACCAAGCAGGGTCAATTTTCAGGTTATTGGCAATTTTTCTCGCTACATCTTCCGGCAGGCTCTTGCTCAGATAGTTGTGCAAAGTTCGAACAGCACAGTGAGCAAAACTATCAGCAATAATTTGCATTCGTAATCCACGAACATCAACAAGAGCAAATCGAGCTCTTTTGGCTGCTATTTCATCTTTATCATCCATTGATTTCCCCCCTAAAAATACAATTGCCGATTATCTGCCGAATATGCCGGTCTGATGCGTACCTGAAAATGCCTTTTCGCCCTTACCGTTGACTTAACACTAATGCAGTCAACGAGTTAAGGGAATTACACCATGATTATTTCAAAGGCAAAAACTCTACCAGTAGTTCAAAGGACACTAACTGAAGAAGCTCAAAAAATATTCCATATGCAAGAAGTCTGGAATCTATTGAGTGCTGCTTACAACACTGTTCCTGGAGGCCTGAATTTTACTAGTCATCTGGAGATGGTCAGGAAAACAAGTGACTGGAATCTCAGCTACTCCAATAACAGTATTGTTTGCGCTCTTCTTTCAAAACCAAAGGCAGGACAAAAAGTAGTCGCCTTTGGTGCAACTGCCGACAAACATCTCCGTCCCTCTGGGAAAAAAGCTCTGACAAAGACTATCGAGCAGATGCTCAAGAACAATTGCTGGATGGAAGTCTCAGAGAAGGCAGAATCGTTTGTACTGTCTATCGTTGGTTCTTCCTTCATAGTTCCAAATAATCTTGCCGCTGCTCTTACGAACAAGCGGATCTCCAACCTTTCCCCTGATGGCATCCACTATACCAGAGAAATCTGTGGACTCCAAAAGACGAAGATGATCGTCGGTACTCCAGTACTGTCCTAGTTCCGGTTGTTTTCCCTTGTTTTGAAGAGAGCAGATCAATGAAAGCTACCAATACAATAGTCAGTGGGGATGATATGTCATATCGTCATCATATCACATACAGATCTCATAACATTTCTGAACTTCTTAAGATGGTTGATGAGATGGCAAGTCTTAAAAGGCCAGTTCTCATTTATGGTGAAACTGGCACTGGCAAAGAGTTGGTCGCAAGAAGATTGCATGAAACTTCTTCAAGACAAGGGAAATTTGTAGCTGAAAATTGTGCAACTATCCCAGAAAACCTATTCGAAAGTATTTTGTTCGGCCATGTGAGGGGATCCCACGATGGTGCCTATCGAGATAAAAAAGGTCTTCTGGAACTAGCCAGCGATGGGACCATCTTCCTTGATGAAATTGGAAGGCTGCCTCTTTCTCAGCAAGCCAAACTACTCCGCGTACTTCAAGAAAATGAAATTCGGCGAGTAGGTGACGATAGGTCTGATCCTATTCCCATAACTTGCCGGTTCATTTTTGCAACCAAACAAAATCTGGAGGAAATGGTTGATGAGGGACTTTTTTTAGAGGACCTCCTCTACCGAATTGATATTCTCCAAATTACTGTGCCACCATTACGTGAGAGGATGGAAGATATTCAGTGCTTAACCAAATTGTTCATAAAGAACTTTGCAGAAGAAGGTGGCTGGGATCAGCTTAGAATCTCCAGTGATGCAATGGCAGCCCTTAAGTCTTATATGTGGCCTGGAAATGTTAGAGAACTGGATTCAGCAGTTTGCAAGGCACTTCTGTTAGCTCGGCGTGACGGAGATACTGAAATCCAAAAGTGGCATTTTCAAAAAATTTGCACCAGCAATGAATTAGGGAAATCAGTTTCACCTCAAACGGCTATCGCCAAGCTGACTGATATACAGCGAGAGGTATGGGACTCTCTTGTGGCCACAAAGTTTATGACCACAAAAGCTGACCAGTACCGTGGGAAGAGCAAAGGGACTACATCTCATTTTTTGAGTAAACCCATCAATTCTGCTTTGAAGGCACTGTTCGATGTGTACAAGGTGCCTGGATCAAAGTTTAATCCAGTCTAACCTATGCCTTTAGTTTCCACCCCTTTTCTACTCCTGCTCCTTCATCTTTACTAATCTGCATCAATCCTACCCCAGCCTATTTAGCGTTCAACCACTTCATCAGAGCCTATATCTTCTACTTTCGAATGAATACCCGACAATATCGCTCCAAACTGCTCCAACAAATGCCACCGGACGACTATTTTTTTCAAAACACTCTGCAATCAACACCTATTATCTAATGCTAATAAAATTATTTTTTAATAGATAAATTTAATCGGTTGAATGGTTGAATCAGGTTGAATTCAACAGGTTGAATGGTTGAATGATTTTTGAGTTCTGAAATCAATGTAAAATTCAAAATAAACATATAAAAACAGTGTGTTGTGGTTTTCGATAATCTTGGCCCAGTGGCTGCAATGTATAGGGACAAGGCAAGTTAAACAGGGTCGATAGTAGGGGAGAAAGTCATGAAGATCAGCAAACGCACAAGACGAGATCTGAGAGTAATTCAGACCCGTATAAATGCCAACCAAGTGCGACAGACTTCACGGTTATCTTCATTAGGTTTCAGTTTTAAAAATGTCTCTAGCTTATTCCCTCCAGGGTTAGCAATAGCATTTTTTAGTTTTTTGAACTCTCTGTGATTGAAAGGAGGACATTGATGAATCACTACCCCGGTTTATTCCATCAAATCAGGGCACCCACTGCTTTATTGATGGAAGCAGGAAACAACTCCCCGGTAGTAGAGCCGCATCTGTTCGCGAAAACCGGTGCAACAACTACTACCAAGGGAGAGCACAAAATAGCGGTGAACAGGCAGACAGGGCCACAAATCCTAAAATGCCAATCACCAACCATATTGAGCAGTATAAG
>JADFZS010000213.1 GCA_015232405.1 Magnetococcales bacterium
CTCGGTAGGCTCGCTACCATCTCCGCCCTGGTCTGGGTGTTTGTGGGCAAACTCAACCCGTCTCGCCAACTCATCTCGGTAGAGTGTCCACCCATCCCAAAAATCAATTGGCCCGATACTGTAAATATGCATCTCTCATAATTCCTTTTCATGTTTTTAGGAAGCTATTCAGCTCATTATTCTGAAATTTGCCAGGTTTTAAGCGTTTGGTGACACACCGATGACACAGGGGTGACACGCAAAAGCACGTATTTCCACTTTAGAATCAAAGCGGTGACACGGGTGACACAGTTTTAGCCCTTCTTTATGTATAGAGAAAAAGGTGTATACCTCGTCCTTGACAGCCATATACCCTTTTTCCCGTATGCGTAATAAGTTGAAAAGCGTGTCACCCGTGTCACCGCTTTGATAGTTAAAGAAAATATAGCAACAAGTCGTGTCACCCTCGTGTCACCAGTGTCACCTCGAACTATTATGACTCCTGATAATTCAGGCTTATACCTGACCACATTCTCACCTTCCTATCTCTGGAGCGTTCAACCCCTAATCGCTCCAGTCGATTGGTAAAGTTCCCCCTGTTCAAACTACGTTTAATACCAGCGTCACTGGTCCAGCATTGGTAGGCCCTCCAGATCTCTTGAGAAGTGGCAATTCCCCCTGCTTCCATGGTGCAACACTCTTCAGCGAACTGTGCTACCTGATCGGCCTCAACCCGCCATTTCTTCTTGGCCTCTTCGCTGGATCCAACTGTGGTGAATCCGCCATGTGTCAGAATCCTTTTCGCACCATCAAGAGCTAAGTTCAGGATTCCGGGTAGCTCGGTTATCAATTTGCTTTTAAGGTGAACATCTCGTTTGGTACCGTAGAACTTCTGGTTGAAAGTCAGGATGATTGCCCGACGAAAAAGGGCCTCACTAAAATCTCTGGTGTGTGGCATGTGGTTGGTGCCAAACCAACACGTTGAAAATGGCGTGAAGTCAAAAGGTGATTTGTGCTTATGCTCGGCGGTAGTCAACTCACCCGATACAATGGCCTTGAGTTGTGCGTCATGGATCTCGGCACCCTCTGCGATCTCAGTGACAATATTGACTAACTTGCCGTGTAGGTGCGCTCTCTGGAACTTGTTATCGAATTGGGATGGTTGGACAGCCGAAATACTTTCCCGACCGACAAGGGCCTCGACAACTGCCAGCAAAACAGATTTACCGTTGGCACCAGCACCGATTAGAAGGACAAATTTCTCCAGGTGGGCTGTGGTTAATATGGAATATCCGAGCAACTCAATTACTGCTAGAATTTTTTGGGCAGCATCCTCATCTTCATGAAAAATCTCATCCAAGAATTGACAGAATCTTGGAGCTGTGGCCGTGGCATCATAGTGGGTTGGTAATTGTGTGGTTCGGTAGTTTTCTCGGTAATGCTGAAACAGTTTCCATCCGCCATCTTGAAAATGAAGCTCTCCGTTCAGTACATTTATGGTCCGGGTATCAACATTGAACTGGTGGCCAGGTTTGAAACATTCCGTTTTTATCAGGTCTAGGATACTTTCCACGGTGCTTTTTGTTGGCTCCTGGCCCTCGGTCTTGGCGTGGATCTCCATTTTAATCTCTCTATCTGCTATGGATCGCCAAACACCTGTACCCCATCGGTTGAAAGTATCTGCAACAAATATGATATTTTCCGGCCCCACCTGTTTAATAACCAATCGAGCAGTTACAAGGTGGGGGATTTGCTCTTGATTGCCATCGGTGAAGCTGCTCACCAACTTATCGACCTCGGTTATTTGAACGTCCTTACTGGCTTTTTTTATCCTTATTCTCAGCCGTTGGTATTCGGCTCTATCATCGGCTTTGATGATGCTCAACGCCTCCAACACTTCTTTCTCAAAAGGTGCGCCCGGATCGGTTGGAGTGGCTTCAATGGCCTTTTCGACGGTCTCTACCGCACTTATGAGGGGATCTTCTGATCCTTGGAGCTGCTCTCGAACAATCTCTATACCCTCCAGATTCTCAAGGTCGTTAAAGTCAGTCGGCCTGGTGGTAATGTCTTGGAACTGTGGAATAATGACGGTACATTCAGAGACCTTGGCCGCCACCTCGTTGGCTTTGGCTATACCTGGATTCCCATCGGTCCAGTTGTCATCATCGGCAGTTATGATGATCTTGGTATCCTGGTGCTTGGCGCGGATCGCCCTGGACACTGAGAGGAGGTTTCCAGCGTTGAACCCTACAATAACGCTCTCATCGGTCGCCTTGTGATTTGTTGCGCCGGTAGAAAATCCCTCGGCCAGAAACACACGGTTCCCAATTTCACCAATAACAAACATTCCCCCGTCAATTTTTCCGTCGGTCAAAAACCACTTGTTACCTTTTGGGGTGATTCTCTGCAGGGATTGAATACAGCCTTTGATATCTCGAATAGGGATTATCAGGTCATTACCAGATTGGAGTATTCCGCATGGGTTCACCTTTTTGGCTTGCAAATATTGGTGATTTGGATCGGCAGGAACGGAATTCTTGATAATATCAGTTGCTTTCTTCGCTGCAGCCGCCTGAGCATGTTTTTTCGCAGAATCCCTTTTACGTTTGGCCTCTTCCATCTGCTGGCGGTACTGGTCACGCTCGGCTTGGGTCATTTCATGGCTGGACTTGGAACACCACTTTTGGTTCTCGCCGGTCTTCCAAGAGCCATAGGCACCACTGGCTATTCCATCATCATAAAAGATGTACCAGCCATTTTTAGAGCCTTTTTTGTCATCAAGTACATCGACCCTGATTATTTTGCCACTTGTGATAGCTGAGCCGTTTAACCGTAATCCGGCACGTTCCAAAACCTCAGAAAAGGCAATGCCAGGGGCCTGGTTATTAGCTGGTGAGGAACTATAGGTGCTAGGACACATAAGACTAGATCCCCCTCATTTCTTGAGGAAAAGCTGTTCTCATGTACCCCATGACCATTGAGCGCATGGTCTTTAGTTTTTCCCTGTCAAGTGCCTCTTGACGTTGTTGTTCACCGATACCGGATAGATCATAAACACCTTCAAGAGTCGTCTTGACCAATGATTTCAGGTCTGGCGGGTTTAGTGCGTCCAGTTCGGTAGGTGCCTGTGATCCAAACCGCTTTATCCATCGATCATGATTGGGATCTCCGGTTTTTGCAGCATCAAATGAAATTGGTAAATTGTATTTCCGGCACTGTTGGGGAGTCAGAGCTACATTCCGCACATCCACATCGATACCATGGTGATCATATAGACCGTTTTTGATGGATATGGGGATTTGGACGCCGGTTGGGTCCAAGTCTCCAAAATGTAAGAGTATAGGGTTTTTACCATTCATAATGGCTCGGTCAAATCGCTCTGCCATATCGTTCATCATAGTTGCCGATGGTTGGCCACGAGTCACATTCACTCTGGTACAAAACATCCATGTGGCACTCTCTACAAGAGGAAGTAACGCATCCTTTTCAATCGAAACCTCAACGTAATTTTCCTGCTCTTGGATGTAACAACGTCCATACCATTCAGGGTTGAGAAAATTTTGCAGATCATTATGAATGTATTCAATTACGTCCGGTAATCCGCGTTTTGTGGTTGTCGTTCTGGTTCTGTCCTCAATTGCTGACCATGGGACAATCTCCTCCCAGCGTAATGTTGACATTACCTTCCCGATCCGCCGGTATTGTGCCTGTTTGTTTGGAACCAATAATGCGGCCACAACCCGGTAATAGATTTGTCGTAGGGTCATCGGCCAGTACTCTTCCAGACCGAAAATAATCTTGATTAGATCCTCGGCCAGGTCTCTGTTGGCCCCACGGAATAGGCGGTCTATATCTTCTTTATAGTGAGTGTGGATGTCAGGCATGGCTTAATCCTTCATCGTTGTGGCGACAAGGAATAACAGTTGGGCCTGTTTCATCCGAAACTTTGCACGTTCGATTATTTCAGACTTTGTATAGCCGGAACCGGGTAAACCTGATTGATCCTCCATGAGCTTTTTGGTACTCTCGGAATTGTCTGGCCCGTTAGCTTGACGCATTTGATTAGCCCGGTTCCCGCCGGGCTTTTCGTTATTCATGGCCGCCCCCTCTACGCCGATGCCGCTTGGCCGCCAAGCTTTTCAATAAGCTTGAGGATGTCTTCCACGCGCCATGCGGTTGTTCGTGGTCCTAACTTAACTGGCTTGGGGTAGATGCCAGAAGCAACCCCGTTCCACCAGCTTGAATTGCTTACTGGTATAACGGCTGGAATGGGGGGCTTGGCTTTAGGGTTTCCAATGATTAGAGGAAGCCGGACGAACCCGGTTGATGGTAGGGAACCTGGTCCCTGGATGTTTTTTGCCATTGTTTCACCTTTTTGGTTGGTGTTGGACGATGGCTATACTGATTACCTATTTGCAATGGGTTGCAGTCAACCTTGCATTTTATATTTTTTTTAATTGATTGATGTGAAATGGAATATTTGAGTTGTTGGGGTGGGGTCTGCAACCCTAACCGCAAGGGTTGCAGAATGTGTGCGGCTGATCAATCTATCTTTATAAGCAATTCACTGGCCTTTGGAGATTCGTTTAAGATACTTGACATTCTTTGTCTGGAAACGCCCTCTCTGCCTGCAACGCGCTCAACCGCACCCTTAACGCCATATGAACTAATCTCTTCTTCTAGCCAGGAGGT
Source organism: Magnetococcales bacterium (assembly GCA_015232405.1). GTDB lineage: Bacteria > Pseudomonadota > Magnetococcia > Magnetococcales > JADFYX01. Next base: position 4,672 of record JADFZS010000213.1, read on the forward strand.
AAGGCGATTGCGCCTTTCTTGAGGGCTTTCTTTCTCTGGTTTGTTTTGAGTAGCTTTGTCACTCGCTCCACGGTTGCGAATGTCCACCACCCCCGATAAGTTAACAGATTTAATGTCTTTTTCAGGCAAACTGTTTGCTGGGGAGTTTCTCAACATCTCTTCGATTTTGGAGCGTTGGTTGTCATCAAGCTCTTGCATATCTAGAAATTTTAAACCGTACCAAAACATACCTTCCCCAAAAGCTGTGTCACGATCAAAATCGGGCTCCAGGAATCCCCAGTGACGGGCAGGAATTGGTATGAGTTTTTTTGCTTGGGGGGTTGGGTATCCAAAACCAATATATAAACCTTCGGTCATTTCGCGGCGAAGAGCGATGTAGCATATTTTCAAAAACTCATCGCGTTTGGTTTTGTAGCTATTCAGCGTTGCCTCATGCTCTCTCCGGCATTCTTCAGAATCAAGCTTTGCGCCGTAGGTATTCATGATTTCCGCGAACACATCCTCTTCTTGGCCTATTAAGTTTTCAAGGCTGGCTAGTACTGACTCAGCAGTTATGTCTGCACCTTCAGTATTTTGCTTCCAAAATTGCGACGCATGTTTGAACAGTTGATCCAGTGTTCGCCACTTGTAACTTGTCATCTAAAAACGCTCCTCAGCGTCACCTAAAAAAATAACCCGGCCAGGATGGGTAGGTTGCCCACCTTTTCGGTAATGAACCTAACGCCGGGTATGCAGAATGATGTGATTGCTCTCAATCTCCAGGAAGTATTTTGTCCAGTGAATCAAGACCATTCCTGATAGACTCCCTGGCGGCTAACAGGGATGGATCGTTGGAGCTTTTCAGGGCAGCATCAAGAAAATGCTCGACCTGATTCACATGATGCCTAGCATGCAATAGATGGTGCTTTGCTGCCTCATCTAAATCAGTGTTTTTGGATAAGTTTTGATTGCTTTGTGGCATGTTATTCCCCTGTTATGCTTTTTGCCGGATCGGCACCACGTCGGCACCATTACGGAGACCGTCCAAATAATCTGCCCATGTTTGCATCATACCTACGCGCTCTTTTAAATATTTTGCGTGGTTATAAGCTCTGCGAACCTCATTTCTTTCTGTGTGGGCCAACTGCATCTCAATCCAGTCAGGTTTGAAACCCATCTCATTTAATCGAGTGCTGGCCATGGCCCGGAAGCCGTGGCCTGTCATTTCTTCCTTGGTATAACCCAGTCGGCGTAGAGCTACCAGAACGGTATTTTCTGACATTGGGCTATTAGATGACCATGAGCCCGGAAAAACGTATTTGCCTTCTCCGGTCAGGGGGTGGATTTCTCGCAGTACCGTAACTGATTGAGTTGATAGCGGGACCACATGCAGCACACGGGATTTCATTTTCTCTGGGGGAATGCGCCATTCTGCGCCGTCTAAATCAATCTCTGACCATTCGGCTTTTCTCAACTCCCCCGGTCGAACAAACACCAGGGGAGCCAGCTTTAAGGCGCACTTTGTGACGAAAGAGCCTTGGTAGCCCTCAATATCCCTAAGCAGTTGCCCGATAATTTTGGGATCGGTAATTGTTGAGAATCGTTTGCTCTGAACTGGGGGCAGTGCGCCCCGCAAATCTGCCGATGGGTCACGCTCTGCCCGGCCCGTTGCGATTGCATACCGGAACACCTGGCCGCAATGCTGTTTTACCCGGTGTGCCATATCCAGAGCCCCACGGCTTTCTATACGGCGCAAAACTGCCAGCAATTCAGGTGCGGTAATTTCATTGATTGGCCGTTTTCCCAGCCATGGGAAAGCATTATTCTCTAGCCGACGAATCAATTTGGTTGAATGGCCTTTTGCCCAACCGGGCTCAAACTTGGCAAACCACTCCAGAGCCACAGCCTGAAAAGTTTCCTCCCCTGCAACGCTCTGTGTTGCTTTGACTATCTTTCTATGCTCTCCAGGGTCGATACCTTCAGCCAACAACCGCTTGGCCTCGTCTCGCCGCTCACGGGCCAGCTTTAAGGAAACTTCCGGGTAGACACCGAGAGAAAGAGTTTTTTGCTTGTTGTTGAATCTGTACCTTAGCCTCCACCATTTAGAGCCTTTCGGATTGACAAGCAGGAACATTCCCCCACCATCAGAAGATTTAAAGGGTTTGTCTCTCGGCTTTAGCTGGCGGATTTTGGCATCAGTGAGCGGCATTTGGTGGTAACTCCTTTTAGCTTCTTGGGAACGTACCCCATAGTTACCACCAAATAATGTAGATAACAATGGATTTCTTTGGACGGTACTGGAGAAGGCAGGCACAAAAAAACCCGCTTTTATGCGGGTTTAGTTGCTCTACCGTGCTTCTTTGGACTTTAAAATGGTGGGCCCACCAAGATTCGAACTTGGGACCGGCCGGTTATGAGCCGGCGGCTCTGACCGCTGAGCT
>JADFZS010000214.1 GCA_015232405.1 Magnetococcales bacterium
AAAGATCTCGGCAACATCGCTCTGGTTACCCCAACATCACAAATTGTCGGAACCCAGGCTGTGTTTAATGTCATGATGGGTGAGCGCTATAAATCCATCACCAAAGAGACCCGTGGCATCTTGAGAGGTGAGTACGGCTCTACTCCAGCACCTATGAACAAAGAACTACAGTCACGGGTGTTGGAAGATGGTGAAGAGCCTCTTACCTGTCGCCCTGCTGACAAGCTAAAACCAGAGGTGGATAAACTATCCGCTGAGCTGGAAAAAATTGTTAAAGAGAAGAGCGTTCGTCGGGCCGACGCCTTTATTGACGATGTTCTCACCTATGCTCTGTTCCCAGCAGTAGGTTTGAAATTTTTGGAAAATCGCGACAATCCAGATGCCTTTGAGCCTTTCCCAAGTGTCGATGACGTCGCACCTGCCAAGGCTGCGAAAGCTGCTGAACCTGCCAAGTCTGCTCCTAGCGCGGTGGAGAATTACCGTGTTGTGGTTAACGGTGCTGCTTATGATGTTGAGGTTGGTCCTGGTGGTGCGGTTAGCCAAGCAACTCCGGCAGCGGCTGCCCCGGCGGCGGCTCCAGTTCCAGCCCCTGCAGCTAGTGGTGGTGGAGAGGCGGTTCCTGCTCCTCTTGCCGGCAACGTAGTACGGGTTGATGTACATGTTGGTAGTCAGGTAAATGAAGGTGATGTGATTGTTATTGTTGAGGCTATGAAGATGGAGACAGAGGTTCGTGCTCCTCGTAGTGGTGCTGTTGCATCCATTGCCGTAAAAGCTGGCGACACAGTTGCTGTCGGTGATCCTCTGCTTACTCTGAATTGAGTTTAAATCATCATGGATAATTTATTAATACTATGGCAAACCACCGGACTGGCCAATTTCACCTGGGGACAGGCGGCAATGATTGGCATAGGCGGTCTACTGCTCTATTTGGCAGTTGTCAAACAGTTTGAGCCACTTCTATTGGTACCCATAGGCTTTGGAGCAATCCTCTCCAATATTCCTGTTGCGGGTATTGCGGAACCAGGGGGTATGCTCTACATGGTCTATGAAGTGGGCATCCATAGCGGTATCTTTCCCCTGCTCATATTCTTGGGTGTGGGTGCTCTGACCGACTTTGGTCCATTGATTGCCAACCCTAAAACCATTTTTCTAGGTGCCGCTGCCCAGTTTGGTATCTTTCTTACCCTTATCGGGGCGTTGGCTATGAACGCCCTGCCGGGTTTTGATTTTTCACTGGCAGATGCAGCAGCCATCGGTATTATCGGTGGTGCTGATGGGCCAACGGCGATTTTTCTTTCATCCCGCCTTGCCCCTGACCTTATGGGTGCTATTGCGGTAGCTGCATACTCCTATATGGCTATGGTTCCACTGATTCAGCCACCAATCATGATGGCTCTGACCAATGAAACAGAACGAAAAGTGGTTATGACCCAGCTAAGACCGGTATCACGCTTGGAAAAGATTCTTTTTCCGTTAACGGTTCTGCTTCTCTGCCTGCTATTTTTGCCAACTGCAGCTCCTCTAATTGGCATGTTGACCTTCGGCAACCTGTTAAAAGAGTGTGGTGTGGTTGAGAGACTCTCAAAAACAGCCCAAAACGAGCTTATCAACATCGTCACCATTTTCTTGGGGCTGGCTGTTGGTACCAAGCTCTCCTCCGATTCATTTTTGAATGTGGAGACATTGGGTATATTGGTTCTCGGTATTATCGCCTTTAGTGTGGGTACTGCCACTGGTGTTTTGATGGGCAAACTGATGTACAAAATGTCAGACGGCAAAATCAACCCACTTATTGGTGCTGCTGGAGTATCCGCTGTACCAATGGCTGCCCGTGTGGTTAACAAGGTGGGACTAGAGGCCAACAACCAAAACTTCCTTTTAATGCACGCCATGGGACCAAACGTTGCTGGTGTTATTGGTTCTGCAGTGGCAGCTGGTGTATTGCTGGCTACAGTTGGTGGTGGTTAAACTTGAGCTTTTTTCGGGAAAAACGTTTTATCTGGAATTAGTGAGAGCTAGCAGATATAATGTAAGCAAGAATGCTAGGTTAGTAATATTAAATTGAGGGCTAATAGGTTCGCCCTTAGAAGTACTATAGACATAGGAGAAATCATGGAGATTAAGCTGGAAGGTCGGCAGGTGGATCTTGGTAACGAATTACAAGAACGCATTAAAAAACGCCTAGATAGTTTAGACCGACGATTCGGCCCCATTACCCACGCTAGAGTTACCGTGGAGAAGAGACCGCACAACAACGAACAACGTGCTGAAGCAAAAGCTATAATAAATATTGCAGGAAGTACCATAACAGTGGCAAAAGAGGCTGCAACTGTAGTCGCAGCTGTCAATGAAACCCTGGATATTTTGACAGAAAATCTGAAAGGTCACGTTGAGAAGAAGAAAAAAGATCACCGCTAGTATACAAAAGAACCTGTTAACAATAGTCTAAACTTGCTTGACAGTCAGCATAAAGCCTGGATATTCAACTAGAATATCCAGGCTTTTTCCCATGCCCAACCCATAACCCTAGATTCGGCATCTATTCTGACTTACGTTATGTTATCCCTTTACCCACCATAACAAGATGACCGATACTGTGGGGATGAGCGATACCGATCAGTTAGTCCAGGCACTATTTGGCCCTCAGAGTCTTTTTGCCAGTACTGTTCCCCACTATGAATCACGTGCTGCCCAGGTGCGCATGGCACAACTGGTTGCGGAGGTGGCGGTAAATGATGGCTGTCTGTTGGTTGAGGCCGCAACAGGAACAGGAAAAACCCTGGCCTATCTTCTGCCTCTGTTGGCAATGGGTCACCGGGTGATAGTGGCAACAGCGACCAAGGCGCTGCAAGATCAAATTGTTGCCAAGGATCTGCCCATGGTAAGGCAGATCATGCGCAACCCTTTTACCTTTGCCTCTTTAAAGGGACGGGGTAACTATCTCTGTCTTTTACGTTTTAAAACCTATAGCCATGGGGCGACAAATAAACAGGAAAAGCAGTGGATCAATCTTATCAAAGAGTGGCTACCCTACACCCAGACCGGAGACCGGGACGAGTTGCAAGAGATGCCGGAACAGTTGCCTTTCTGGTTTGATGTAAGTGCAGGTGGTGAACACTGTATAGGAAAAAAATGTGATGATTTTGACAACTGCTTTCTTACCAAAGCCAGGAATATAGCCAAAAAGGTTGATCTACTTGTTGTAAATCACCATCTCTACTTTGCCGATCTGGCAGTTAAAGAGGGTGGGTTTGGGGAGATTCTACCCAACCATAAAATTGTTGTTTTTGATGAGGCCCACCGTATACCGGATGTGGTGACAACCTTTTTTGGTTGGGAGATAAGCAACTATAAAATTCGTGAGCTGATTCAAGATAGTCGCAGAGAGTTTGACGAAATCGGCATAGACAACCATATTCTCTATGATAGTCTGCTTGCTCTGGATGATGTTGCCAATGGTTTGAGGGGGGCTTTTCCCAAAGAGGATTGTCGGGATGCCCTGCTACCAGAAGATATTAAAAATGCCCCTGGTAGAGCCATGGTGGCAGTTGAGGATGCTCTTTATAAATTTCGTGAGGTGATGGAACCGGAGCAGATACGCAGCAAAAATATGGCTAGCCTATATCGTCGGGCAGAAGAGCTGTTGGAGATATCGGGACGTATTCGCTCATTAGCAGATGTAACCAGGGTACACTGGTTTGAAACCAGGGGTCGGGGTGTGTTTATCCATGCCTCACCGTTGGAGACCGGGCCAACATTGCAAGAGTTGCTCTACCCCACCTTGGATGCGGTGATTTTTACCTCTGCAACCTTGGCAACTGGCTCTGGAGATAAGGGGTTTAACTTTTTTAGAAACCAGTTGGGTGTTGCTGGGGAGCAGGTGGTTATGGAGCGTCTGCCACCGGCATTTGATTATGAAAACAGAACCTTGATGTTTGTCCCCAACGATCTACCAGAACCAACCAGCATATCCTATCCAGATGCTGTTGCCTGGGAGATAGAGCAGCTGTTGCATGTAAGCCAAGGTCGTGCTTTGTGTCTTTTTACCAGTATCAAGATGATGGATTCTGTCCGCCACACCTTGCAAGACAGACTTCCTTATACCCTTTTAGTGCAAGGCAGCCAGCCAAAAGTTGCACTGTTGGAGACTTTTAAAGATGATGTATCCTCGGTACTGTTTGGTGTGGCGAGTTTTTGGGAGGGTGTTGATGTTCCTGGGGAGTCACTATCCATTGTGATTGTCGACCGTCTCCCCTTTGCCTCACCCGGAGACCCGGTTGTTGCAGCAAGAGGAAGGTGGTTTGAGTCGCAAAAACTCAACCCCTTCAACATGATGTCCCTGCCCCGAGCCATAATTACCTTGAAACAGGGGCTTGGTCGTCTTCTCAGACGCAGTAGTGACAGAGGTGTGATGGTGGTTTTAGACGGAAGATTGGTTAAAAAGTGGTATGGCAAACGGTTTTTGTCTGGTCTGCCACCAGCACCTTTAACCAACAACAGAGAGGCTGTTAGTCGGTTTTTCAATTAATTTTTAATCTTGGATTAGGCAATAAATAGTGTGGTTAATTCAAGCCGAATTTGGACAAAAATTGTTTTATTATTAGGGGTCAAGGGGGATTATCTCCCTTGTGGGTTTGGGCAAAGCCTAAGGTTTTGCCTTTGTTTTTAAGACTTTACATTTAAAAGCGTGGGGGTTTGGGGGCCTGCAAGGCCTCCCAAGGTTTTGCTTTGATTGTATATTTTTGATTTGAAATCACTATACTATGAATATTTTGGCAATGGATACAGTTGGACAGCAAGGTTCGGTTGCTCTGCTCAATGGGGACAACCTTACTGCCAGCTCCCAACTTACCACCCCAACAGGACATGTTGTCTCCCTACCCCAAGCTATCAGCAAACTGCTTAAAGAAGCAGATTTGGTGATGGCAGATATGGATCTGGTGGCTGTTACCCTTGGCCCAGGCTCTTTTACCGGTCTACGAATAGCGTTGGGTATGGCAAAAGGTCTGGCTATCGGACAGGGTATAGATGTAGTTGGTATTTCCACACTGGAAGTGGTGGCAACTGGTGGTGGTGGTACAAAAGATGGCGACTATGTGGCTTCATTGTTGGATGCACGACGTAAAGAGGTTTTTTTTGGTCTATACCAACTTGTTGATGGCGGTTATCCCAAAAGTATCCGGCAACCAGTTATCACAGATCCTGCCACTTTGGCCAATGAGCTTGGCAGTGATCCTATTTTTAATAATCAACCTATATTTATGAACGGCACAGGTATAGAGTCGTACAGTAACCTTTTTGTCGATGCTTTGGGGGATAGGTATGTTCCGGCTTCTGCAAGCTCATGGCAACCAGACCCTTTTGTTCTTGGCAGTTTAGGTCGGCAAAAGTTCCTTAAACACGGTGGTGACAACCCGGCTAATCTACAACCTATATATCTCCGCCGACCCGATGCTGTTGTGAAAAAAATGGTGCTTTGAGAATGCGAATAAATGTCGAAGATATGGAAACAAAACATATAGATAAGGTTATAGCTCTAGACAAGAAAATTGCTCATAACCCATGGTCTAAATTGATGTTTTTAGAAGAGTTGACCTTGAACTCTTTCTGCCGGGTTTTGACGGATGAATATGGGGATATTTTAGGTTATGGAGTATCCCGTTTGCTGGTAGATGAGTGGCATATGTTAACGGTAGGGGTTAAGAGCGATTTTCGCAGACAGGGCTATGGCAAACGGTTGGTGGAGGATGTGATTCGCAAAGCGGCCTTAAACTATAGCCAAGCGATACTGTTAGAGGTAAGGTCGTCCAACACTATTGCCATAAATCTCTATAAAAAACTTGGCTTTGAAACTCTGCATATCAGGGAACAATACTATAAATCTTCATCTGTTCCTGAAGATGCAGTGGTTATGAAGCGGCTGGTAAAAGAAGGTGATAGAGAATTGTTCTCGTAATTTACTGGACTTTTGACGACAAAAATGGTTTTATTGCTATAAGTATGAATTATTGATTATCAAATATTTTTATCCTATGGACTATATTAGGAGGTTAATACCATGTTGGTTCAAGATGTTATGATCACAAATGTACTAACTGCTCGTACTGACGACTCAGTACGCAGCATTGCCGGAACAATTTGCACAAATAAAGTTAGCGGTCTTCCGGTTGTAGATGATGACAATGTATTGGTGGGTGTTGTTTCAGAAAAAGATATTCTAAACTCTCTTCTACCAAGTTATTCAGAATTTCTTCTCGATCCTATTAGAGGCAGGGATTTTGAAGGGATGGAGAACAGCTACAAGGAGGTTCTATCCAAGACAGTTGGTGATCTTATGACACCAAGAGCTTTTTCAGTATCTCCTGACGATCCTCTGATGAAGGCGGCATCGCAGATGGCTCTACATAAGTTTCGTCGTATACCTGTAGTGGGTCCAGGCAACAAACTTGTAGGTATTGTCAGCTTAGGCGACATCCACAAAGCAATATTTAAACGGGAATTAGACCTCAAAGGTTGATTTACAACCTATTTGGTTTCTCGCGAAAATAAAAAAAGCACCGGGTTATTTAATATCCTGGTGCTTTTTTTATGGTGCTTTTTCCCCTAGAATGGATGATAATTTATAGTCATTTCAAATTAAAAATGCAGATTTAGAATAAGAATCAATTATTATGGGTGCAGGGAGATTATCTCCCTGCTGGGTTTGGGCGAGGCCCAAGGTTTTGCTTTTGTTTTTAAGCCTTTACATTTAAAAGTGATGGTATGGACCCTCCCCTTTTCAAACGGCTTCTAATGAGCCAGACTGGAGATTCACAAAACCAGACAACGAAATAGGGGAGAGTCTAAGATGAATGTTACCAGTCAAAGAGCATTGAAAGCAACCAGGCAGAATAAAAAGAATGCTGTTAAAAAAGATTCTGTAATCATTGGAATTGATACAGCAAAATCAGTTTTTCAGATTCATGGAGTTGATGAGGATGGCAACGTCGTACTTAAGAGACGAGTAAAACGCAATCGATTTATAGAATTTATGGCCCAGTTGCCAAAAGCGATAGTT
>JADFZS010000215.1 GCA_015232405.1 Magnetococcales bacterium
TGAGTATAAAAAAAGTCTTCGCAAACAGATTATCGCCAAGGGGGTTCTTGACTATTTTGTAAAAGATAACATCAGCGTCATCAACTCAGTGATCTATTTTATCGACCGGTTGCGCAAAAATAGGGAAATCCAGACATTGGTTGTTGATGACTCCCGGAGTTTTAGGGGGATGGTGTTAAATTTTTTAAAACGGCACGGTTTTAAGGCGTTTGAGGCGGAAAGTGGCCAGCAGGCCCTGGATATTTTAAAAAATAATGATATCCACATGATGATAACCGACTATAACATGCCCAACATGGATGGCATTCAACTTACCAAAAAAGTTCGTGCAAAATATCCCCGTGAGCATCTGGCCATAATTGGCCTTTCATCCCAGGGCAGCCGTAATATGGCTACCGAATTTGTCAAGGCCGGGGCCAACGATTTTCTTGATAAGCCGTTTCAGGATGAGGAGCTTTTTTGTCGGGTTTCACAAAATATCGAGATAATCGAAAACCATCTAAAGTTGGAAAGCCTGGTCCGGGAACGTTCCAAAAGATTGGAAGAGGCCAACAAAAGCCTCAAAGTGCGGGAAAACCATCTGCAAGCGGTGTTGGATACGGCTATAGATGCCATTGTTTCCACCGATATGGACGGTCGCATTATAGATTTCAACCCGGCGGCGGAAACTCTGTTCGGTTATTCCAAAGGTCAGGTGATGGGGCGACTGTTGACCGAGGTCATTATACCCAAACAGTTGCAGGATAAACATAAGACCGCCCTTGAGTTGTGGCGGGGCCGTGCGGATAAACAGGGTGATCTAAAACGCCGTCTGGAGGTGCAGGGGCAGCGCAGTGACGGTATGGTGATCGACCTTGAGGTGGCCCTGACCGTGGTAGAGAGTGAGGGTAACTTTTTTATCACCGGTTTTATCAATGATATAACCGAGCGCAAACAACTTTTTCAGTCTTTACAGGAGACGTTGGAGGTGGCCGAGTCGGCCAACAAGGCCAAAAGCGAATTTTTGGCCAATATGAGCCATGAAATTCGCACCCCGATGAATGCAATTATCGGCATGACGGATATCGTCATGGATATGGATATTACCGATGAACAGCGGGAAAATCTGGCTATAGTCCAGACCGCATCCCAATCGTTGCTGGCACTGCTCAACAGCATCCTTGATCTCTCCAAGATAGAGGCAGGACAGCTCTCCCTGGAGAAGATCAATTTTGATATATTGGGCCGCTTGGAAAATTCTTGTGAAACCGTCGCCGTCAACGCCTTTAAAAAAGATGTGGATCTGCTCTGTTGGGTGTCGCCGGATGTTCCTGAAGCGGTTGTCGGCGACCCTCTGCGCCTAAATCAAATTATTCTCAACCTGCTCAACAATGCAATAAAATTTACCAACCAGGGTGAGGTTTTGGTCCGGGTTGCGGTGGCTAAAACCCCGGCTGACAAAAAAGATGGAGCCGCTACCAAAAATGGTCAAGCGGCATCAGTATTGTTACATTTTTCGATAGTTGATTCCGGCATCGGCATCCCAGAAGATCGGCTCAAGGTGATTTTTGACCGCTTTTCCCAGGCTGACGGCAGCACCACCCGACGTTATGGCGGAACCGGCCTCGGGCTGAACATTTGCAAACAGTTGGTGTCACTTATGAGGGGTGATATTTGGGTTGAGAGCGAGGTCGATAAAGGGACCACGTTTCATTTTACCGCTCCCCTTGGTGTTGGTAAAAGGAGTGTCGAGAGAGGTGGGGACACCCTTGCTGAGGATAGGGGCGATTCAGCGGTAACAAAATTTTTGCAGGGCATAACCGTTTGGCTGGCATATGAGAGTCAAACCGGCTTTTCCATATTGCAGGAGATGCTCAAATATATGGGTGCCAAGGTTGAAAAAGTTGCCGATGGCGATAGTCTGAAAAAACTGTTGACCGGCGAAAAGATGGCCGATGATAAGGTGTTGGTGGTGGATTTTAATTTTCTTGTATCCACCAACCTGGTTGCGGAAGATGTGGCAGGGGTCAAATTTGAATTTGCAAGTGTTGTGCTGTTGCCTTCAAACAAAAGCCATGAATCGTTGCCGACAGCGGGACTTTTTACCAATATTGCCTTTTTGAAAAAACCTGCAAGGCGGTTTTATCTGCCGCAGGTGATCAACAAATTGTTAAAACGTACCCCGATAGCAGAGAAATCACCTACTGAAAAGCCACGGATAAAAATAGCTTCCAGCAAGGTATCGCTCCATGTCTTGGTGGTCGATAATCAGATAAACACTCAAAAATTGATAATATCCACCCTGGAGCGGGCCGGACACAATGTCACCGTGGTTGATAATGATCAGGATGCCTTGAGCAAGCTGCGGCATAAATTTTTTGATATTATTTTTATCGATCTACAACTGCCGCAGATGAAAGATTTTAAGCTGGTGGCGGATATTGGTAACGCAGATAAAATTCTTTCCCACAACCGCAATATTTCCATCATCGCCATGAGTGAGGGAAAGGCTACAGAATCGCTGCGTGCGGAATGTTTGAGCAAAGGTATGGATGAACTGTTGCGCAAACCGTTTAGAGAGTCCGAACTGCTTAAAATTATCGCCACATACACCAAGGTAAAAAATATTCCGGTCAAAAAGTTAACAAGCCAGGCAGAAAGACCGGTGCTAAAGTCGATGGCCGATGACAAGGAGGAGTTTACAAAAAACCGGCAGATTTTTATTGATGAGGCAAGCAGACAACTGCAGCTATTGCAGCAGGGGGCGACCAACCAGGATTTGGATCAAAGCCTGTTTGCCGCCAAATGGTTTAATGATACCGCAAAAAATATAGGAGCGACGCGGGTCAAGATAATGACCATGCAACTGCGTGGCAAAGTCGAGATGAAAAAATGGGATGAGTCCCAAAAAATAATCACAAACCTGGAGGCAGAGATAAAAAAGGCTCTGCAGGCTTTAAGCTAGAAGCTGCCAATTCCAGGTTTAAATCAATTTTAAAATGGTGTGGTGGCCGGTCTCGGCATTATGCGTTCCCGGTGGCCGGGCCAGCAGAACGGAAAATAAAATAGACCGCCCCCAACAGACAGATAGCGGCCCACAAATAGTCAAGCTTTAACGGCTGTTTCATATAAAAAAGGGCAAACGGGGCAAATACCGCAAGGGTTATCACCTCTTGGATAATCTTAAGTTGCGGTAGATCCATGGTGGTATATCCGATCCGGTTGGCCGGGACCTGCAGCAGATATTCAAACAGCGCAATCCCCCAGCTTATCAATGCCGCCACCAACCAGGGACGATCTCCCAAATGTTTAAGGTGCGCATACCAGGCAAAGGTCATAAAAATGTTTGACATGCTTAATAAAATTATGGCGTGGAGTGTTGGATTCATGAATAATTTTTCCTGTTTTTTTAAACACCATTATGTGTCCAGCTACAGTGCGATCTAGCGTAGTTTTCAGCCATTTTACTGCGATGCCCCCATATTTTTGCCTATAGCGTCTGGAAAGTCACGTGCTGTAAATTGTACGTCTTTGTCAATACCTTGCCTTGTATATCATTAATTGATATACTTTATCCATGAGAGATGCAGACAAAGAGATCCTTTTATCCATGGTTGGCATAGTCATAATAGAAGAGGGGTATTGGTATGAGATTGATTCTAAAGCAGTTGCCGTAACGCCCGCCAGACCCCACGGCCTTAAGTATGCTCTTACCCTGCACGATCCTAACGGATATGCCTGTATCGCTTAGATAACGCCCACAGCGTCAAAGTTGGTCAAAGTCCTGGTAAGCGGCAGCGGATGGAGTATGACCATGAGCATCAGGATGGAGCTAAGAAGGTTGTTTACTACGAATATTCTACGGCATTTGAGCTGATATCAGATTTTTTCGAAGCCATTGATAAGATTCTTAAAGCAAAAGGGGTGCGTATATGAAGACGCTAACTATCGGTATTCTTTCATATAAAGAACAAAAGGAACGACTTTTTGCAATTGCCATGGGTGAAATTAAGCCCAAGCCGGATGACCCTAAGATATGGTTTACCTCCAGGGAAGCTCTTAATCATGTTCTAAGCAATAAAAACATGGAGTTGATCGAGGCTATAAGCAAGCATAAACCCGCATCAATACGGGAGTTGGCGAAGCTGGCTCATAGGCAAGAATCTAATGTAGCAAGAGACATCAAAAAACTTGAAAAATATAAAATTATCGAGCTTGCAAAGTCTGGCAGAACCAAGAAACCCATGTTTCCGTATAGCGAGATTGTAACCAAGCATATTTTTCCTGATCATGCTCATGCCTAGCCCGGAAATTTCATAAAAAAAGTGGCGCAACCTCTCACGGATCAAATGTGAACAGACTTAATTTAAAAGGATTTAAATCTGAATTTCCACAAGGGTAATATCATCATTGTGCAACGAAGAGCCAACAAATACATCCAAGTGCTGTTTTAAATCACCAAGATGTTTGTTGTTGGCTGGTATATTGCACATAAATGACTCCAGTCGATTCATTCCAAAAAATTCTTCATTTTCATTTCTGGCCTCACTAATACCATCAGAGTAGGCTATTATTCGGTCTCCCTTGAGTAAGTGATGAGGCTCGATATCTTGTATGGTAAACTGTAGCGGTATTCCCAAAGGTGGACAGATTGAGGAAAAGTGCTTATTCACTTTTTTATCTCGAATGATCAAACATTCAGGCATGCTGGCATTCCAAAAATAAGCCTGATCTCGCAAGGCGTTAATCTCGATAAGTGTTGCAGCAAAAAAAATACCCACCGGCAAGCGAGCGGCAAGTTGGTTGTGGATCTCCTGCAAAATATCGTTTCCTCTAAATTCCTTGGTTGCCAACTCTTGAAAAATATAGCTCACGAGAGGGCTGCCGATGGCGGCAGGAAGCCCATGACCGGTAAAATCCCCCAGAAGCACCAATTGCCGCCCTTCTGGGGTAAATGTCGCTATGAGGATATCACCGGTGGTTTTTTCAACCGATGAGATCAGGTAGCGTAGGTGACGTTCATCAAATACATCATCTCCACGCATTTTAAGAATTATCGTTTCGATCGTTTCACGCTCGAAGAGAAGTTTTTCATTGCTTATATCCAACTCTTTTTTTGCTTTTTCAGCAGTGCTGAAGGCGGTGCGATATTTCTGTTCACTCGCGCTAAGTGAGGCTATGTATTGTTGGCGGTTGGCTTCGTATCGGCGCATTGTCCATCCGGCAATCAACAGCGCGCCTAAGGTTATAAAACTTGTCAGGGCCGAAATCTGGATAAAACTGTTCAACTGGTTTTCGATCTCCTCTTGAATACTGGTTTCCACCTGATCGGCTCTACCAAGAGCTTGTTTGAAGGCACTATCAAACTTGTCATCCATGTCAGAGCCAGCCTGTCCAGCCGCACCAAGGGCCAAACGTGTGTCCGCCACATTTTCCAATTGATCAAGAATCAGCAGGCTTTCATTAAGCATTGTGCGTAGCTCACTTTTTTCCAGTGGATAAAAGCGTCCCTCATGGTTTTCTCCACCTTGCAACATTGCCCTCAAATACCATCTGGCTTCCAAGAGGTGGTGCCAAACCTGCTTCTTGTCAAGGCTGGAGTCCTGTTCCAACAGCTCTTCCAGCCACAGGTGAAACATAGCCAGCTCATATTTGACCTCCATACTGGCATCAACCAAGGGAGCGTTGCGTGCAGTCATCAGCCACCCGGAACGTGCAATGAGCAACATTAGAGTGAGGATAAAAAGACCCAGTATGAATATGGTGTGATTAGATGAAGGAAGGCGCATAATAGAAATTGTCCGCAATAGTTTGAAGGATAACGGCTGGAGTAGCACAATAATGATTTGACATCGATTATCTCCATAAGGCAAATGCGACAATTGGCATAGATGATTTTAAATTTTGATTCCAGCACTTTACAGAAAGTAGAGCTGTCTTGTCCTTAGATCAACTGTAAATTGACAGCCGGGTTTGGTTTGTGGCTTGAAAATCATCACGTTGCTACCAT
The DNA here is from genome assembly GCA_015232405.1 of Magnetococcales bacterium. GTDB lineage: Bacteria > Pseudomonadota > Magnetococcia > Magnetococcales > JADFYX01. The sequence goes on from JADFZS010000215.1 coordinate 5,990, forward strand.
GGAAGCGTTTTCTTCCGTCATCTTGGTGTTTGGTGAAATTGCTCCAATAGACCAGGTTGGGGCGTTGTGCGGTGCTGAATGCGGCAATGTTAAAAATCATTCGCCACAAAATGTTGGAACAGCTTGGTCAAAAATCATGTTCCGTCATCAGAAACCAGAAACGGTTTTTTTGCAATTTTCCATAGAAGGCATCACTATTTGCCATTGCCTGATCAATGGCTTCAGAAAACCCAGAGCAATACAAACCGGGTGAGTGATGGCGGCAATCAAATCTCCACAGAGAAAAAAATCTTCAACCTCCTAGGGATTGGCAGTTGAATATGTTATATATTAAAGAGCGTTAACAGTTTGATCTTGCAGCTCAACGAGTCAACCTTTGCATTATTATGCGTTGATCGGTCGGGTTGTAGTTATTTCAGCAGGAATATCAACCAATGACTGACAATAGAAGCCACTCCCGAGTCGAAGTTCCCATAGAGGTGTCGCTGCACTGTGACAATGGCTCTGTATATAGAGGAAATATCAAGGATATTTCCATGTCGGGAGTAAAGATAAAAGTTACCAAGATTCATGATCTCGGCTTTTGTTCCAGCGGCATCCTGAAAATGCGGTGTGGCTCTGTTGAAAACCCCTGTGTGGCGGAGCTGCACGGTGCGTTGGTCAGGTTGGAAGATGATACCATGATCTATAAACTCATGGGTTCCGACCTTGATAACTTTAACCAGTTGAAGAGGGCAATCCTTGAACATGCTGCTGACCCAGACAAGGTGATTGATGAGATAAAGACCAACCCCGACCTCTCTTTAAACAGTCTCTATATGCCTGCCATGCAGGAGGCCATCAGACAATTTGTCATCGGGGCGGCACAATCAATTTTTGGTATCTATCTGGATCTTGATGTACAGGTGTTGGATGAGTCCGAGAGCCATGTGCCGGTCGATGTTTCGGTATCGGGTATATCCAGCTTTAATGGGGCTTTATACGGCAGCGTGGTCCTTGTTGCCGATCTAAATTTTGGTCAGGAGATTGTCGCTGGACTGC
>JADFZS010000216.1 GCA_015232405.1 Magnetococcales bacterium
TCTATTTTTAATCATTGAGACCTCATGGCCACTTTTGAAAAAACCGGCTCCATCATTCTGAAAAATCCAAATCTCCCCTCTTTGGGAAAAACCGATCTGGCCCTGCCTGCCATCATCACCCAAAACGGCGAACGGACCACCAAGCGGTTCCTGGAATACTTCACGGCTCGCATTCGCAACCCAAACACCAGACGCGCCTACTATCGGTCGGTCTCGCGGTTCCTGCTCTGGTGCGAAAATTATCAGATAGACTTGGCCACCATCGAACCGATCATGGTCTCCGCCTACATTGAGGCTCTCATGGATGAGCTATCGGCACCTTCGGTCAAACAGCACCTGGCCGCAATTCGGGAGCTCTTCGACTATATGGTGACCGGCGGCATCCTCCCCTACAATCCCGCCGCCGCTGTGCGTGGCCCAAAACATGTCGTCAAGACCGGTAAGACTCCCGTACTCACCCCAGAAGAGGCCCGGATGCTTTTCGATACCATAGACCACCACTCCCTCGTCGGAAAACGTGATCGAGCCCTATTGGGAGTAATGACCTACTCTTTTGCCCGTGTCGGAGCAGTTGTGAAAATGCGGATTCAGGATTATTTTACCCAAGGGCGCAATGCTTGGTTCATTCTGCATGAGAAAGGGGGGAAGTACCATAAGGTTCCGGCCCATCATAAAGCCGTGGATTTTTTGGAGGATTATTTGACCTCTGCCGATATCTGGAATGAAAAGCGGAGCCATCCACTTTTTCGATCATTTGGCGGCAGAGGACGGGAAATTTCCGAACGGCCCCTCTATACCACAGACGTGCTGCGGATGATCAAGCGGCGATCGGTTCAAGCAGGGCTCTCTCCAGACACCTGTTGCCATACGTTTCGAGCGACCGGGATTACGGCTTATATGGCCAGTCCTGGGGCCTCTTTGGAGAAGGCGGCGCAGATTGCCAATCATGCCTCTACACGGACGACACAGATCTATAATCGGAATGATGATGAGGTGAATCGGACGGAGATTGAGCGTATTATGATCTGAACTCACTCCCCGACTTTTTCATGTGGTGATTTGGTGTCAAATTGGAGGTGATATTGAGACAAAATCACTAGGAAAATGAATCAAGATTGACCAAAACACTCAACGAAAGGAACCTTTTGTATGGTGAAATGTGCATTTCTATTGGGAGCCACAAATTAACTGTAATTAGAGATCAGTTTCATTTTGAAATGGATCTATGATCATATTTCAGATAGTTTTAACTCTAACTCATCAATGCTCCAATGATTTTAAACAATTTTATCAATTGTAAGGTAGTGTTATGTTACAAAAAAGTTGGTGGAAGGATCCTAAGTGGTTAATTGGAACAATCTTGTCCATACTTGGCCTGCTAGTAACTGTACTGTCAGGCACATCATCGAATGCAAAAGAAGACCAACGGGTAATAGAGGTCTTAGATGCTACTGCTATAAACGGAGCTACAATACAATTTGAGCACCGCTATAAAGCCAGTGGCACAGACGAGAACATTACGTTGGATGGTATAAAGGCATCGGGAAAGGGGTCAAAAATTGTTGTTAGTATTGTCGAAGATCTCGGGAATATTCATGGGTTAAGCGATGATGCAAAAAAACAAGTTATTAAAATGCTACAAAAGCATGAAGATGCCAACAAAGCTATGATTGACAAACTAGTGTCTCAATTTATTAGTAAACTCGAAAAAATTAGGACCGAGTTGGCAAAAAACCAGCCTCTACCAGAGCAAGAAGAGCTAAATCTGCTACATAAACAGGCGCAAACGGCATTGGGTGAATTAGACGTGACGTTAGCAGTCACACACTTACTTAAAGCCACCTCAATAGAAATTAGGCAAGGAAAACACGTAGGTGCATCACACACCCTTGAGAGTATTGCCAAAGCAGAGCAAGCACGTGGTCACAATCAAGCTGCAGTCAAACATTACCGCAGAGCTATTGATCAGATCGCTAAGAACACACTTGATAGTCACAGGGAACGTTTTGGATTTTTGAATGATGCCTTAGGTCGCCTATTTCTAGAGATGGGTAAATTTGAGGCTGCAGAAGAATATTTCAGAATATCGTTACGGACGGTGCGTCAGCTTTACGGACGTTTTCATAATTTAACCGCTGAAATATATGATCGACTTGCTACATCTCAAGAAGGTCAAGATAATTTTGCACAAGCTGAAAAGAGCTTCTTAGAGTCCTTATCGATCAGGAAAAAAATCTATCCAAAAGATCATCGTATATTGGGGATATCACATAATAATATTGGAAAGCTATACATTGCATGGGGTAAACGCGATGAGGCAGATCAATACCTCAAAAAGGCATTTCAAATTCGTAAAAACAACCGCAAAAAAATAACGCTACACCATCCTGCATCTGGTCTCCGAGAGACTATTGAGGTTAATGACGGAGATGACATGGCGTCAACACTGAACAACCAAGGATTACTTTTGAATGAAGTAGGAATGTATGCAGAAGCAATACCTATCTTAAAAGATGCAAGCACGTTGTTAATAGACAATGGTTTGGCAAAGAGTGATGGTATGGCTAGGGTGTATAATAATTTAGCTATTTCATACGGCGGTATAGGAGAAGTTGACGAGGCGGTGATCAATTTCAAAAAATCTCTAGATATTAGCAAGAAACTCCATGGCCCAGTCCACCCAGATATTGCAAAATCTCTCAATAATATTGGTGGGTTATTAATGAATAATGGGCAATATTTTGAAGCAGAAAATTATTTGACCCGTGCTTATGAGATCAAGAAGGAACAGGTGGGGGAAAATAGTGTAACTATGGGAGCAACTCATAGCAGGCTCGGTCGCTTACATTTTCTCTTTGGTCGTTATAAAAAAGCAGCATGGCATTTTGAGCGTGGACAACATATAGCTGAGAAACAATTTCCTCCTAACCATCCAAACCTTGGAATAATAAGAATTCGGCTTGCTCAGGCTAACTTCTGTCTGGGTAATACGGAGAAGGCAACCGAAATACTATCTAATGGCCGGGATATTTTACAAACATCCCAACCTAATCATTTTCTGTTAGAGCAGCAATTGGAATGCCACCACGTATATCCGAAAAACTCTTAATCGCTTGAGTACTCCTTAATACTCTTTTTATGGTCGGAGGTCGTACAATGCGTTTATGACAAGTCCCATCAAATTCCAGCTGGAATGACTCCCAATTTTAGTTAATACGCGGGGATAAATACAGCCGATCAGGTTCCGCTATGGATTCAAAGCGGAACCTCCTCGAGCGAAGCATAAAATGAGGAAAAACAAGGGGTATAAGTTCAAGAAGGAAATTTGTGCTTCCGATCTAGTTCCGCTATGATTACTAAATCCATCCAAAGCGGAACCAAAAAGCGGAAAAAATGACCATGACCACCCCAGCCAAAAAATCACCCCTAACACTAACTCAGGTGCGCTTGCTCTCCGGGATCTTAAAGCAGAGAGGCAACCAGCGAGACTTGGCACTCTTTCTCGTCGCCTTTGATGCGATGCTGAGGGCTTCGGATCTGCTCGCCTTAAGGCTAGGAGACTTGGCCACCAGCGAGGGCAAGATCAGGAAACGCTTTGAAGTCGTGCAGCAGAAGACCGGCAAGCCGGTTACAGTCGCCCTGACCAAGTCAAGTGAGGAAGCTTTAGCCTCTTGGCTTCGCTGGTCTGGAAAGATAGATTATGCTGGTGTTGATCCAGAGGCTTTCATCTTCACAAGATTAAACGGAGATCTAGAAGCCCCAATATCAAGGCGATATTACAGCAGACTTCTGAAGAACTGGGCGAGCTTTGCCGGGATCGACCCGGAGGCGCTGGGAACGCATTCAATGAGACGCACGAAAGCAGCCCTTATTTACAGCAAAACAAAAAATCTCCGAGCTGTGCAATTGATGCTTGGACAGACTACCTTGGCAGCAACGCAAGTTTATCTAGGAATCGAGGCTGGAGAGGCTGCGGATTTGGCGGCTAGTTTGGAGGTTTGAAATTTATTCAGCTATTATTAGCTAGATAAAGGCTTGTTTTAAAATGGAGCAACTATAATGGAAGCCCTTAATATAATTGGGTACAAGTTAGGAAAAAAATTCGCGAATAAATTATCAAAGCCATTTATGAAGGTGGCTACGAGAAAAGTTGAAAGCATTCTGCTAACAAAACACAATGCAAATAATAAACAGTCACAAACACCTATAAAATTTAAAACAAAAAAAGCTTTGCAATGTTGTGCCATGAAAAATAAAGACACAGAATGTGAAATAGAGACAGAGCTTTTTAACTGGAATATAATATTTGAAGAATGTTATATACTAATATCTAAATATCTAAGAAACAAATGCAACTGGAACGATATAGACTTGTATATATTTGAGTTTGTACTTAGGGAGCTCTACAACAATGCAAAAGTTCATGGTTGTAATAACTATGGAAACAGAGTAATAAAACTGGCGGTTAGGTTGGATGAAAAAACTGACATTCTTGAAATTAGAATAACCAGCCCGAAGGCAAATTATACAATCGATAAATACACAAAAACAATTCCAAAACCAAAAAAGATTTGTGAAGGAAGAATGGGATTGTTTTTAGTTAATAGTGTTGTTAAAGATCTAACTCAAACTGAAGATTTTGCAACAATACAGGCAGTAATCAAGAAATCGGGTGAAGAAGACAAAATTCCACATAATAACAACGAGATAATAAACAGAGTGGTTGTCAATAATGAGTATTTGGAGCGGGAGCATATTAAAGAAGTTAAAAACCTGGAATGTAAAGTATCAGCTTCTACATTCATAACAGAGGAAGCTACAGTACTTGTAATAAAAGTCGACGGTCGTTTTGAGTATGAAAACTTTGATGGTATATGGCCACTGTTTAATAAAGAATATGATATGATACTTTGTGATTTGTCACAGGCCAACTATATGGATTCAACATCTTATGCGGTACTTATACATTTAAGGGAAAAAGCAGCAACAGTTGGAATAACAAGCATAAATCCAGAATGTAGATATATGCTTGAAAGGGCGCAATTAGAAAGGTTATTTATAGTTGAGGATAATATTAATGACACCATAGAGGAAATGTTGTGGCATCATGTAAGAGGTAAAAACAGATCCATATAAGCCTGTAAAAAAACTGTTTGCCGTATAGCCTTTTTGCCGATCAAGAGAGCTTGATTTTATTGGGCTTCTGAGAGGTGATTACAGAGGGGTTTGCCGTATAGGTGGATTTTGTATCGTACGATACAGAAAAGCGGAGCCGGTTATCACACTCAAAATTGAACTTTTCTTGCGGATTCTTCCCGCCTATTTTTTTGCGCTTTTAAACAGGACATAATTGCCGTTATGCCCTGTTGATAGTTTCGATGTCATTTGAACCCATCAATATAATCTTCACCATGCATTATCTTCATTGCAACGTCAGATTCTGCCTTATCATACCATTTTGTTGAATCTAGGAAGCTAGCATTTAGATAGAGCTCCGATGCCAGGTTAAGATAACCTTCAGATTCTGCCAACTCTCCAAACTCGGCAAATTTTTCTGCAATTAGTTCTGCAACATGTGTGACATTCTTATCAGACAAATTTTTCAAGCTTTCATAGTTCCTACTAAGGTGCCCCAAGACACCTAATGACCCATCAATATCATCCAATGAAAGATCAATATGTTCTGCATAAGAAACTATCAGAGCTTCATAAGACTTTCTTGCTTCTTTAGAAATAACTACTGAAACTTTCAGATTCTCTTTTGAAACATCAAGCATGGAAAGCCTACTCCTGAGAATATTAAGGCTATCTAAGGCTTTAGCATAGTCTTCTTTAATTGCATCGTAGTCATTGCTTAACGTTTTGTATTGCTCGATATTTTCAACATGAATCGATACAGGTTTATTATAATCTATACCAAAAAATGCTACTGCTCCAAAAAAAAGTGTGGCCGCAAGCCCGTATATACCAAGCAAGGTAGATGTCGGACATTTTCTATGCCACGAAATAAATTTCGAAACAAAAGCCTTGTGAATGGCCATAGCACAGAATGACAGGACTAAAACTATGTACTTAAAAGCCAAGATCACGTTCTTCATAGGCGTCTTAATAGATTTAAAAAAACGAGGGCTGAAAAATGGACCAAAGCTGGCTATTGGGGACGGAGCTCTTGGCTTTTGGAAAGCGATAAGCAAGGTCTATGGAGAGACTCGCCATCAACGTTGCTGGGTGCATAAGACTGCCAATATTCTAAATAAAATGCCGAAAAGTATGCAGACAAAAGCCAAAGCTGGTTTGCATGAAATATGGATGGCAGAGACGAGAGAAAATGCTATAAAAGCATTTAATGGTTTTGTTGAGAGCTATACCGACAAATACCCGAAGGCGGTAAAATGCCTGACTAAAGATCACGATCGTCTGCTAACTTTTTATGATTTTCCTGCGGCTCATTGGCAGCATATTCGAACTTCTAACCCGATTGAATCAACATTTGCAACTGTTCGACTCAGGACGGCAAAAACCAGAGGATGCGTTTCAAGAGCAGGCATACTCTCTATGGTATATCGTTTGACATTAAGTGCTCAGAAACGATGGCAAAGACTACGAGGATTTAAACAATTAGCCCGGATATTTCATGAAGGATCTATCAGCGAGCTTTTCATGACAGAATCGGCCTTTCATGGCCATTTTCGGCCTGAAAAGTCAGTTTTGGACTGTTTTGGGCGTATTTTCCCCTTACCCCATTGTTTTTCCGGTGCCGGGACAGCACCTTTTGTCTCTATCCTGGGCTGAGCCGTTGATAGACGACGGCGAACAGGTTTTGTCGGGGAAAAGCACTGGATAGTAGAAATCGGACGCGCCGAGTGTTACGGATGACCACCGCCCCTATCTTCAGCAATTTCAGTCTGATGGTGTCACATTGAGCCCGAGCCAACTCAGTACCATGCAGTCGATAATCACAGAGAATCAAATCAAAAGAAGGCTCTTTTTTTTCATTTATCCAAGCTATGGCTGCAG
>JADFZS010000217.1 GCA_015232405.1 Magnetococcales bacterium
CGGGTAAAAAAAATGCGCCGTGCCTCTTTAAAGGGTTGGAAGTATGCTTTGGAAAACCCTGCAGAGATCATCAAATTAATAATTTCCAATTACAACACACAAAACCTAACTGAATCACATTTGAAGTTTGAGGCAGAGCAGACCGCTAAATTAATCAATGCCAAATTTATTGAAATAGGCCATGTGGAGCCGAGTCGCTACCAGAAAATTGCCGGCATCTACACACAACTTTCCATAGCCGACCGTTTTACAGTGGATGGTAGTTTTTATTTTAATGAAGATGGCAAAAAAAATGAGAGACAAAGATCAGATAAAGTTAAAGAAATAAGCTTTACCAAAGAGGAAAAGCAGTGGATTGATAAACATGTAGTAAAAGTTGGGGTTGAAGAGTGGGCACCAATCGTCTTTAGCAAAAAAGATGGTGGTGTAGGAGGGGTGGCAGGAGCCTATCTGGATATTCTGGCCGCCCGAACCGGGTTGAAATTTGAGGTGGTCAGTGATGAGTGGAACACCTTATTATCAGGTTTGCGCAAAAAAACGATAGATCTGCTACCAGCCACATATTACACCGACGAACGGGCCACTTACGGTCTTTATAGCAAACCATATTTTACCTCACGGGAGTTTATCTATGTAAAAGATGGGTCACCGTTTACATCTATTGATGACCTTGGTGAAAAGAGCATAGCTGTTGTTAAGGGGTATGGAACCATACCCAAGCTTCGGGAGAAATATCCCAAGGCAAAAATAGTTGAAACCAAGGATCTCATGACCTCCATAAACGCTGTGCTAAATGGTGAAGTAGATGGATTGATGGAGGCCCAAATAGCAGTTGAACTACTGCTGAGAGAAAATGCCATAATAGGTCTAAGGGGGATAAGCCAGATAGTTTTTCCAGCGTCACCAATCCATCTGTTTTCTCGTATTGATGAACCCCTATTAAACTCGATTTTGCAAAAAGGGTTGGATAACATCACGGCAAAAGAGAAGCTGCAAATTCATGGTAGATGGTTGACAGTTGCAGGGGGGCTTGACGAGCAAAAAGTTGAGCTAACAGCAGAGGAAAAAGCCTGGATAGCCAATAACCCGCAAATTCTTGTCCATAACGAAATGGATTGGCCACCATTTAACTATAACAAAGGTGGGCAACCCCTGGGATATTCAATTGACTATATGAACTTGGTAGCCAAAAAATTGGGTATCAAGGTTGAGTATATCAGTGGGCCGACATGGGGACAATTTTTAGAAAAAATTCAACACGATGAACTGGATGTTCTCCTCAACATTGTCAACACCGACGAACGCCGTAAATATCTACTGTTCACCGATAGCTACATCAAAGCCAAAGCTGCCATAGTGACACTAAAAGAGCGGATGGATTTAAAGAAACTGTCCCATTTGGAAAACAGGACTGTTGCCATTCCCAAAGGGTTTTTCTTTGAAGAGATGTTGAAAAACCACTACCCAAAAATCAAGTTGAAATTGGTGGATAACGCCCAACAAGGGTTGCAAGCGGTCTCCATGGGAGAGGTAGATGCCACCATTGGCGAGGATGTTGTGCTGTTATATTTGATAAATGAATCCTTTATGACCAATTTGAAATTGGCAGGTTTTATTGAGGATGATCGTTTTACCAGTATCATGAATATTGCAGTAGCCAAGGATAAAACAACACTGCGTAATCTGCTGCAAAAAGGAATGAACGCTATTACCCCTTCAGAAAAACACAACCTTATTAACCGATGGTTGAGTCTGGATGCTGTTGCAGAGTCAAAGCGTATTAACCTAACCTCAAAAGAGAGAGATTGGCTAGACAAACATCCAACGGTTCGTCTTGGTACAGACCCGGCATGGCCACCATTTGATTTTGTTAATAACAAAGGGAAACATGTTGGTCTCTCTGCTGATGTTCTAAAACGGTTGGAAGAAAAACTTGGTATTAAATTTAAATTTCAACCCAACCTCACCTGGAGTGATGTTGTTGCTAAAAGCAAGCGGCGAGAAATAGATGTCATTTCCCTGGCTTCTGAGACATCAGAACGCAGAGAGTTTCTAAAATGGTCCCAATCCATAGTAACCACACCTTTGGTAGTAGCTGCTAAAAATGATTTTAAGGAGGTCAATAGTGTAGCTGATGTAAAGGGGCAGCGAATATTGGTGGCCAAAGGTTACGCTGTTGTCTCCCACCTACGCAAAAACCATCCAGAAATAAAATTTAGCGAAGTTCCAACACCCCTGGAGGCTCTAAAACAGATCTCATCAGGTAAGGCCGATGTCTATATTGGTTATTTGGGATCAATTAACTATCTGATTAAAGATCATGGTCTGTTTAATTTAAGGGTTGTGGGTCCAACTGGTTTTCCGGCAAAAAAACTATCCATTGCCATCCGTTCCGATTGGCCTGAACTGGTTTCACTGATTAACAAAGGGCTGGCATCTATCTCCCACGATGAGATGAGCTTGATACAAAAAAAATGGTTGCCTACTTTGGAGTTCAAACCACAAACTGGCAAAACAGATGATCAAGATACATGGTGGTTGATGGTTATTGCCATCATCATCTTTCTTATCATGTTGGTTGGGGCGCTGTTGTTACCACGTCTGTTTTCCGATGATGTATTGATGCGACATTTTGGTTCTGTGCGTTTCAGGATTATGGCGTTGATAATCATGAGTATAATGGTGTTGTTGGTAGGGCTTCTGGTTTGGTACACCTTGGGACAAAATAAAAAAGTCACTCTGTCCAACTTGAGTACGGAGTTGAAAGTTGTATTGCAGAACACCATGGAGAGAAATGATTTTTGGGTCCATGGTAGATTGAACCTACTTAGCCAACTTGGTCGTGATCCTGAATTGGTGGCTATTACAAAACGTCTACTTAAAGTTGAACCCAGCTCGGATGCTCTTAAACAATCACACCCATTAGCCGAGGCAAGGCAGTTTGTCGCCCAGAGAAAGGCTGAGTTTGGTGAAATTGGCTTTTTTATCATCAGCCCTGAACATATCAGTATAGGGTCCCGGCGTGATGCAAACCTTGGTACAATAAACTTGATCGCCCAACAAAAACCGGAACTTTTAAAACAGGTTTTTGCTGGTAAAGCGATATTTATTCCACCTATTCAATCCGATGTAGATATAAAGTCTGGTAGGGATAAAAAAGTGGGTGCAACAAGAAAACCTCTTACCATGTTTTTTGCTGTTCCCATCAGAGATCAAAATGGAGTTGTTATAGCAGTACTAACACAGCGTCTTGATCCATACGGACGCATGTCAAAGATCATGCATAGTGGTCGTATCGGTCACTCTGGGGAGACCTATGTTATTGACCATGAAGGAAGACAGATAACATCCAGTCGTTTCCGTGATCAACTCTATGATATTGGACTATTGGATCGTGAAGGATCATCTGACGAAACCATAGTGGTACGTAATCCCGGTGTTAACCTTCTTAAAGGATTTCAATCTCAAATACCACAAGCCCAGCAACCATTTACCCGTATGGTTGAGGGGCTATTCAGCTTGGCTCGCGAGTTAAAAGAGCAGGGATCCATGGTAGATCACAGCGATATTGAGGTTGATATAAATGGGTATCTGGATTATCGGGGCGTTCCGGTATTCGGTGCTTGGTTGTGGGAACCGCATCTTGGCTTGGGTATGACAACTGAGATAGATGTGGAGGAGGCACTAGGTGGTTATTACACGCTACGGTTGAACCTGTTGATCATTACCGGGGTTACTCTTCTTCTCACCATTATCGCCACCCTGTTAAGTATCATGTTGGGTGAACGTGCCACCCGTGTAATGCGTCGTACCCAGGAGCAGCTTGAAGAGCGAGTGGAGGAACGCACTCGCGCTCTACATGAGAGTCAAGAACGGCAAGAGTTGGCATTAGAGGGAGGAGAGCTTGGCTCTTGGGATGTTGACATCGCTACTGGTACAACTGTGGTAAATGATCGCTACAAAACCATACTTGGTGTTCCCCAAAATAGAGGTGTGTTGGATCGTAATACCTGGATACAACATCTGCACCCAGAAGATAGGGATAGGGTTTTAGAGTTTGGGCAACAATATCGCAACGGTTTAGAGTCAAGATATGAAATTGAGTATCGGATTATCAAACCCAATGGTGAGGAGCGTTGGGTGATATCCAAAGGTGCTGCCATGGGAAAACACATGGACGGTTCCACAATCCGAATGGTTGGAACGGTACAAGATATAACTGCACGCAAAGAGGTGGAGTTGGAGGTGGAAAAACTCTCCACTGCAGTTAAGGAGAGTCCTGTCTCGGTTATCATTACCGATGTTGATGGGAGTATCGAATTTGTAAACAATAAATTTGTCGATACCACAGGATACACAGCCCGTGAGGTGTTGGGAAAAAATCCAAATATTTTAAGCTCTGGTGAGACAGAGGTAGAGATATATGAAAAAATGTGGTCTGCACTTCTAGCAGGTGATCATTGGGATGGGGTTTTGCTCAACCGCAAAAAGGATGGTGATTTTTTCTGGATGCGGATGAGTATTTCACCAATTATGGATGATAAAGGTCAGGTTATTAATTTTGTCAGTGTTGGTGAGGATATTACCCAGCAGAAACGACTGCAAGAGGAGCGTGATGATGCCATGCATATCATCAGTGGCAGCATCCAGTATGCCAGCCGAATACAACGTTCCATCCTGCCACCAGATGCGATTTTAGAAGATACATTTGCTGAGTATTTTGTCTTGTGGGAGCCACGGGATATTGTCGGTGGTGACATGTATTGGCATCGTTCTTGGGGGGCAGGGTCACTTGTAATGTTAGGTGACTGTACCGGGCATGGTGTACCTGGTGCGTTTATGACATTGATATCCAACGGTGCGTTGGATGAAGCATATCTTGAAACACCACCTGGGGACCCTGCAGCTCTGTTAAAAAGAATGCATCAACTCATACAGTCATCACTGGGTCAGGATCAGCAGATAACAGAAGATGAAGGGGCTTCTGATGATGGTATTGAGATTGGTGCATGTTTTATCAACCATAACGATGGAACCATAACATTTGTCGGGGCGCGTTTTGATCTCTATATCTTACATGAAGGTGAGGTTAAAAGTATCAAGGGAACCAAAGCAGGACTTGGCTACCGGGGTACTCCCCAGGATATCAATTTTACCTCACATAAAATTGATATCTCCCAACAAAGCAGCTATTACATGACCTCTGATGGACTTATAGATCAGATTGGCGGTGAAAAAAAGCGGGGGTTTGGCAAACGACGTTTTATGTCGTTGTTAACTGCATACAGTGATGTACCACTTACTGAGCAAAAAGAGCTGATACTTAAAGCTTTGGTGGAGTACCAAGGAGAGCAAAAACGCAGGGACGACCTTTCGGTTATGGGCTTTAAATGCAGAGAAGTAACAGGTCATGTATCAAACAAAGATATGGTTGAGATGGATCAATCCATGCTGGTTGGTTATAAAGCCATTGATGATGATCATAGACGGTTATTTGAGTTGGTAAACAGACTGAATGAATCCATTGTCAGAGGGCATGATAATAACTCTATTATGGAGATACTTAATCAATTGGTGGAGTATACAGGTTGGCATTTTCGCCATGAAGACCGCTTGATGCAGACAAGTGACTATCCCCACTATAACCAACATAAACAGGCGCACAATAGTTTGGTTGATCAGGTTGTTAAAATTCAAAATGATATTAAACAAAATGATGCTGATATCTCCTCAGAACTGATGCTGTTTTTGTTGGATTGGCTAAACACCCACATACACAATGAAGATAAACAGCTAGCTGATTATTTGAATAGTTTGGATGAACAGTCAAATTCAGCTGAGCTGGATTCGTTGGGTTGGCCCCAGGAGCTGACTAACATCGGTACTGGCAAGGAATATTTCAAGTTGGATGAAAACATGCTTCTCGGTTTTGCCCCGATGGATGATGATCATAAAAAACTGGTGGATCTGATAAATCTTCTCCATGGAGCTATATCAGAAGCAAAAGATAAGGTTACTGTGCTGAATATTCTTGATCAACTAGTAGATTATACCACCTGGCATTTTCGCCATGAAGAGAGGTTGATGCAGTCCAACAACTATCCAGAGATAGAGAAGCACCAAATTGCTCATGGTGCACTTATTAATCAGGCCAAGGAGATGCGCAGAAAACTCTATAACGATGATATAGAGTCCACTTTAGAGCTTATTGCTCCCTTTAAAAGCTGGTTGTTAAATCATATCCCAGAGGTAGACAGCAGGCTTGCAGATTTTATGAACAAGCTTTGATATGAAAAATTGGGGATGATAGCAGGGTGTAAACGGGCTGTTTACTCTTTATTGTACTCTTGTATATTGTACAATAAAGATGTGATTTACAGGTAATTATCAAATTTATACTCTAAACTCAGAAATAATTATCCGGTTCATATTAAAATAAATCACAAAAATCTTTCACAACATTTGTGGTTAAAGTGGAGTTGTAGATGGGTGATGTTTGTGTAGAAATGAACGAATGTTAATAAAAAATAGTTACATTACATGCAGTTAAGAATCATTTGTAATTGAAAAACCTGGCTTCTTATTGTTACTGTAAGTTGTTTAGAATGCAGGTTATTCTGTTACTTTTTAGTTACAGTAATTGTTTTGCAAATTGTACTTGTTATGTGGATAATTATGTTTCAACTTGCATGTTTATGAGGGTGGGATATTTAGAAGAGTGTGTTCTTTTATTTTACTAAAGTTTGAGGAGTAAGGTCATGGCTGATGATTTTCAACAGGAAGATCCGGCAGTAGATGTACCCCCCGATCCTGATGGTACAATGATGGGAGATGGCACAGAACCACCTCCAGAAACTGATGTGCCACCAGACCTTGATGGAACAATGATGGGAGATAGCACAATGCCTCCTCCAGAAACCGATGTGCCACCGGATCCTGATGGAACAATGATGGGAGATGGCACAATG